>JBCDBC010000182.1:0-7847 GCA_039184535.1 Bacteroidota bacterium
ATATAGCCCACCTTTTCATGAACTATATGATTGGGCTCTATTACCCGACATGAGATAAAGCCGGCAAGCTCATTGTCAAATTCCGATAGAAAGAATTGGCTATCCGGACCTAAGATCCTTTTTTCGATGTTATTCTTGACTGAAATTTGGTTCTTTTCATCGCTCAGGAGATAGGGAGTTATCTCTTGGTGGTTTAACATAAACTCATTCCACAAAGGGATAATACGACTTATGTCGCTTCGTGAAGCTGCTCTGATGTTTGCATACATAACCGTAATAAATTAAGATACCCAAACAGGAGAAGACATGTGAGGGTTCTCCTTTTTATTGGTTTGCGTTGGAGTTCAGAGACAAGGCAAGTTATAAGCTTTATCGTTGTATACGGAAAAGAATTAAACCAGGGTACTTAGAAGGCTCGAAATAGTTGAATTTGGTTCTTTTTTTGTTGGGGGAAATGGTTTCCTTAAGTATTTTTACCTGTCCGATCCGCGAAAAGGAGAGCCGTATACCCTTCTCCTTACCAGCTAGCGGGGACTATTGGATTCTTTCTCTAGCCCTTGCCCTTGCCCTTGCATCAGCTTTGGCCTTCTTCATCAGCAATTCTTTTTCTGCCGCTTCATTGACTTTATAGACAAAAATATACCAGCCAGCAGCCCATATGACTGCCCACCCAAGAGTGATATAAATGAGGGTAGGGATGGATACTTTATATCTGGTAATCAGGACGGCATACATGAAGAAATTCATGAGCCCTATTACGGCCCAGTTTACATATTTCCAGTTGCCTAGTCTCTGGGCCTTTTTCTGTTTCTCTCGTTTTACCTTACGCTTAAGACTGATCCAGATCCCTGTAAGCACAAGACCAGAGATAGACAATCCTCCTAATAACCAGATAAGCTTAGTGGTTAAGCCTCCCCAAAAGCCAAAATGTAGGGGATCAGCTATGTCATTTAACCAGGTAGTGGTAGATATTTCCTCTGCTCGCTGGACCTTAAGAACTTCGTAAGTAAGAGGATGGAGGTAAACTCGGTTGGCTCTATTTCTTACAAGCGTTACATGACTGGTCCCTGTAAGGTAAATGACTCCGTCATTTCTGAAAGGAGGACTGATGGTGTTTACCTGTAGGCCTGGTATGGTTTCCTGAGCTACTGCTATGGCCTTATCATAGTCCAGGGTATAAGAGATGCCTGTAAATTTGGTAGAGTCTACAGGGGTCTCCAGTTTGGGACTGCGAGTATTCGCAGTTCTTCCGATATTAGCTGTATTAGTCCGTTCCAGGAAGTACCATATGCCCGTGAGGGAGAATAAAAGGACAAAAGGAATAGACCAAAGCCCTACTGTCCGGTGTAGGCTTCTAAATAAGACCACACTGCCTTTTCCCTTTTTTAGGTCTGTGAATTTCTGCCACCACTTTTTATAGAATATAAGGGCCGTAGCTAAGGAAAAGAATAGCAGGAAGGCAAAAATTAAGACCGTGAAGTGGCCTATCTGAAAAGGTATGAATAAATAGTAATGGATATCTCTAAAAAACCTCCTGAAGGTAAGAGGGGTACTTCCCTGGATCTTACCCGTATGCTGGTTCACAAATACGTAGGTTCTATGACCATTTTGCTGGACATATACCATATCAGCCGCATAGGGCACTTCCAATCTAGACCATAATGTAATCTTACCTTCAGGATATTGGGCTTTAATGGCCGCTACCGTTGGATTTCGGGGAGCAAAACTGTCTGTTACCTCCACTCTTGTACCTGGAAAGAATAACCAATCCAGCTCTGTACTAATGGTAGCCATGGTACCAGAAAAGCATACTATAAAAAATAGTATGCTTAACTTGATCCCTATCCAACTATGAACGGCAAAGAATGCCTTCTTATTTATCTTCATAAAATGAAGCTATTATTAGAAAGTATAGGAAATACTCAGTAGGTAGTTCCTGGGTGCTCCAGGGAATAGTCTTACAAAACTATACCCACCTACCCAATGCGTTTCGTTGAACACATTGTTAACTGTCAACGCCAATTTAACTTTATTTACCTTATAAGATGCACCTACATCCCAAACATTGTAAGAGGGAAGTACTACAGCTCTTTCAAAAGTATTTCTTTCTGAGACAAAGTTGGTTCCTACATTAAAGTTTAAGCCTTCCAGAAACCCATTTGTAACAGCATAGTTTGCGAAAAGCCCTCCAGAATGTCTAGGTGCATTCTCCTTGGTTCTTCCTATTTCTGTTTCATCATCACTTTCTGCTATGGTAGCTTCGTTGAAAGCATAGTTAGCTGTGATGCTTAAGTTATTTCCGATTTTTCCATTTACGTCTAGCTCAAAACCTTGTGATTCTTCTCCACCACGCTGCGTAAGTAATCCCGTATTAATATCATTAATGAGGATGTTATTATTCTCTATGGTGTAGAATGCCAGGTTAACAGCTAGTCTATCTCCAAAGAAGGTACCTTTTGCCCCTACTTCAAACATAGTACCGGTTAGCGGATCAAATGGTCCTCCAACAGATTCTACAAGCTGAGCAGGATTCTGAGGCTGAAAACTTTCTGTATAAGTAGCATAGAGGTTGATATCATTTGTGATGCCATAGATCAATCCTATTCTAGGAAGGAACTTATCCTGTTGTTTAGTTTCTTCACCTGGTTGGTCATAGTTAAGAACATCTGTATAAAACTCCTGTCTTAAGCCCAGAAGTGCCTGGAATCTACCAATCTTGATCTGATCCTGTATGTAAATCCCTTGAGAGTAAAATCGGGTAGCAGCAAATTCATTTCTTCCCAGGATGTAATCACTTGGATATCCTAATAAGTAAGTAGGATCTTCCAGGTTGAAGTGAGGAATGTTTGGTTTAGGATTCTCACCCTCGAAGATATATCTCTCTGGAGTAGAAGGATCATAAGTAGCCAATCCACCATCTACTGTTCTGTAAATAGCCCCGCTACTCGTAAATATACCCGCTCCACCTACAGGTCTGATGTTTTGCACAAAATCATATCCAAATACAATCTTGTGATTCATAGCTCCTGTATTTGTGTTCCACACGAAATAGGAAGATACGTTATCTGTAATTTGCTTTTGCTCTCTGGCAGAGATACGCATACCCATTAGGGTAGGAATTTGATCTCCGTTACCATCTACTGCAAATCTGTTAGAAGTACGGTGCTCAAACAAGTCTTCCTGATAGGTGTAGCGCATGTAGGAAGCATTGAAAGAGAAGTTTTCAGTAAACTTATGGTTCAATGAAAGTGTACTGAAAGCCACATTGGTTTTGTGGTAGTCATTAGCTGCTCCAATGGCAAAAGAGATAGGCGTAGAGTTCAGGTCTGTTCCGGCTGATGCTCCAAAAATGGGCTGACCTCTATCCAGCTTTCCATCAAAATTGGTGAGTACCAAGTCAAAGTTGATTCGGGTTTTTTCTGTAGGTAGTAAAGAAATAGAAGGCGCGACCATGAAGGACTTAAACTCCTGTAGATCTCTAAAGTCATCAGAATTATCATAGCCCAGGTTTAGACGGTATAGTAGCGTCTTAGACTCGTTTAAGGGACCTGTGAAATCAAGTGTAGATCTAAGCGTATTAAAACTACCGGTAGTAAATGTTATCGCCTTTCTTTCTTCAAATAGAGGTTTCTTGGTTACCCGGTTCATGGTACCTCCAGGAGAAGAGTTCCCGAAAATAGCAGAAGCGGGACCCTTTATTACTTCAATTCTTTCCAGGTTAGCGGTAATGATCTGAGGACCGAACAGTCCGATCACTCTCAATCCATTGATCAATTCCTGCTGGGACCTAAACCCTCTGATGGTGTAATCATTGTAGAAAGAGAATTGGTTGATACCACTGATATTTTTGACCACATCATTTACTCTGTACGCTTGCCTGTCAGCCATAACCTCCTTGGTAACATAGCTAATAGCCTGAGGAACATCCTTCAAGGCTGTGGCTGTTTTAGTCCCTATGAAGGAAATTTCATTGTCATAGCTGGTAGCTTCACGTCCAGTAATCTCTACGGTTTGGAGAGATAAATCCTCTTCCCTCATAAGGAAATTAATGGTAACTGTTTGATTTCCTTCTACTGTGACAGTAGCCTCTTCATCTCCATATCCTATGAAGGTGGCTACTAAGGTGTAGGTTCCGGGGTTTATACGACTGATTTCGTAGAAGCCGTCTTTGTCAGCAGTACTTCCTTTAGCGGTACCAGAAAGACTGACATTAGCAAAGCTAATTTTGTTGCCCTCCTGGTCAGATATAGTTCCTTGTATGGTACCCTGCTGAGCAAATAGACTGCCTATGCTCATAAAGGCCAACACAAGTAGGGGTGATAGTAGAATTCTCATTATATTCTTATTTAGACTAATTATAAATAGCGCCCAAATGTATTTAGCCACTGCTTACTTACCAAGCTTCCGTATAAGAAAATGAATATATGAGTTAAAAATACCTAATGTTGGGTAGGGGTATACCTAAGTATCTGATAACAAAATAGTTAGATGAAGATAAAATAGTTTGAGTTAACTGAATTTACTGGAAATTGTTTTAATGAAAACTAAAAGAGTAGCGGAAAATTACCTTGCTAATATTTTGAATTTCCAAGTAAAAAGGGCCTATTGTCCGAGACAATAAGCCCTTTTAGTGTAATGAAGTTTCTCGTGAAGTAGAACCCTGATGTTAGGCTAAACTTGTTAATTAGTTCCAAATGTTAGCCCCAGTCTGACGAAAAAGGATCTCCCTACATTGATCAGTTGGCTATCTCCCACGCTACTATGAGCGCCTCCTACTCCTGCAAACTGGACATCTGTGGTATCCAGAAGATTTTTGGCTCCAGCAACTAACAGTATCCTATTCTTCCAAAAGTTTTTGCTGAGGGTAGCGTTGACCAGGTGGTAGTCTCCCACAAATCCTTCCTGAGCTTCATTGTTGTTATCCACATACCACTGGATCTGCCTGCCAATAAATCTATGAGTGACTATCAGACGGGTCCCTATGGTAGGGATGTTGAACTGGAGTTCATTCTGCATTTCAGATAAACCCACAAACCTGTCTGTATCAAAGCTTTCAGAAAGCCTGTTGAACAAACGAGTATATGCGAAGCCGGTTTTAAGGGTAAACCTGTCTGCCAACTGGTAGGTAAGTTGGAGGTTAACGCCATGCGTTTCAAAAGTCTCTATATTCTGATAGTTAAACCTTGCGGGTTCAAAAGCAGCTAGGACTATTCTGTTTTGAATATCATTGTAGAAGAGGCGCGTTTTTACCGTTAAAGAACTGTTTCCTTGAAGTGGCTGGGTATGCTCCAGGGAGGCAGTAATATTTTCAGAATACTCAGCTTCCAGGTTCTGGTTCCCAATGATATAATGGTTAATGTCTATGAAGTTGAAGTGAAGTTCCTTAATGGTAGGCGCCCTGAACCCTTGTGCATAACTGGCCCTTATACGGGTATTACTATTAGCCTTCCACAAGAAATGGAAGGAAGGGATAAGGGGATGATCAAATTTGGTGTTATGTCCATACCTCAGGCTAGCCATTAGGTTGATACCCTCTGTAGGAGAAAAGTTCAGGCTTCCCCAAACTGCATGATTTTCCAGTTCTGTTTCATTGATTGGATTAGAGGTAGTGTCTATAATTCTTCCTCCTGCTCCGGTCTCTCCAAGATATTCCAGTCCAATCTGGCCATTCCATTTGCCTTTAAAGGCCGTACTCAAGATACTCCTTTGTAGCAAAGCTGTGAAGGTAGAAGTATCATTCCCAGCTGCAACCACATAGGAACTGTCTACTTCTATATCCAATCTCTGGGAGAAGCTGGATCTTTCAAAATCATTATAGCCAGTGGTAGAGTTGATATACCAGTTTTTACCTAAGTATCCTTCCAGCGTGAAACTATGATCACTTCTTATGGTGTTAAAGATTTCGTCTATCTGATAGGGGAGGAATAAGGGTCTTTGCGTTTCTCCTAACAGCCTAAGCTCCTCATCAAAGTAGCGATAACCATATCCTATGTTCAGGGAGTCAGTGAGATTATACCTGACTTTTCCTTCTATCCCATACTGCTCTTTAGGATTCCAGGGATACTTCTTACTACGAATAGTGTTCCCGTTATTGAGTGTAATAGGCTCATATATTCTTAAACTGTCATCAGGGGCAAACTGACTATCATACCTGCTGCCCGTAACACTCACAAAGAACCTGTCGAGTTTTGTGGAAAGGGTAAGAGAATTATTCCAAATACCCAGGGTCTCATATTGGTTGTCTGACTGTACCTTGAGTTTCTCATATTGGTTCTTCTTGGTGATGATATTGATCACACCTCCTGAGGCATTGCTCCCATACTGGGCAGACATGGCGCCTTCAATGATTTCTATTCTTTCCACATTGGCCATAAGGACCTGTGAGAGATCTATGTTGCCTCCCACACGCCCTATCATGGGTATTCCATCTATGAGAATCTGAATATTTTGTCCTCCTACCCCCTGAATCTGTAAGCCATTTCCTAGTATTAAGTCATTGCTTACTCTTAGGTTTAACTCATTTGTGAGAACCTCAGCCAGGTTGTTAAACCCTTGTTTTCGGATATTTTCCGCCTTGATGACTCTCACCTCATGGACCGCATTCTTATAATGGGTAGGGGCATATTGGGCAGTAATCACTACATCTTCCAGTTCGGAAGCCTGATAAACAGAATCTGTAGACACAGTTTGGGCATACAAACTGCTGCTTACAAGCAGAAGAACAAAAACTAAGCTTCTCATGAGCTAATTGAATTAGTTGACTGTTTCCAATGTGGTTTCTTGAATGTCTTCAATGACCTGGCGCCAGCTTTCCAGCTCTGGCTTCCCGGGTTTACGCGCACCAAAGAAGTATACAATCAGCTGTCCATCCTTATCGAACAGTTCCAGGCTGGTTACAATACCATCTTCGGTAGGCTTCTTAATGATCCAGCTTTCTTTCACTTCCGGTAAATTCAGGTGAAGATTAAACTTGGGATCCATAACGTTATACCACTCACCATAAAACTTTAGGTTTTTTACCTCACCGGTATGTATCTGAATACAACCCTTTGAGTGAAGAAAGCACATAATAGATACCCCTCTTTCAGCGGCTAATGTGAGCATTCTCACCACTGCCTGATTATCTATCTTCATAGAATGATCTTCAGGAGCTAGTCTAAAGGCTTGAGTACGGGCGAGCTTATGCTTTCTCAGGAGAGGGAAAAAGTCGTGCGTATCTTTTAGGGCTAGCCACTCCTCCTGAAAACCGCTTACATCAATTTCTGTATCAGGGATTTCTTCTTTTTTCTCTTCCGGAGAATGATCTACATCTATCAGGTGTGTCTGCTCTGGGGCCAGATACTTTTCCACCAGCTTGTGGTAGGCTTCCACATTAGACTTAGGTGTGGTGTATATTTTATGAACGGCTTCTCCTCTAGCATTAAAGAATTGAAAGCCGTGTAGGTCTTTCCCTTTTTCTCTTTTCATGGTGACAGCAAAACCATATTTCCACTGATCCATGAAGAACCTCAGGTCAATATCGGGATTAACAGCTACCCCCATGTTTCCATGACCCTTGAAGAATTTGATGTTGTCATAGACCCCTTTACGCTCATGTACACAATACTCATTACGGGTAAGGGCCATGACGTAATCCATGCTGTTAATTTCTTTTAGTAGCTCTTTCCAGTCTCCCTCCAGAACCTTAATATTCTCACCTAACTGGATTCCTAAGAGTTCTGCTTCACTGATACCCATTTTGTGAGCAAGATCTCTGCTTCTTAGCCTGGGCTCAGCCTTTTTTAAGGAAGCTAATTCGTCTTGAAGTGTTGAAAGTGTTCTCATAATGGTAATGCTGTTACTTGCGG
>JBCDBC010000183.1:0-7821 GCA_039184535.1 Bacteroidota bacterium
CCTTTCTCACCTCAGGAAAGCCTGAATGAAAAAGAAGCTCCCAGGACAAGTACTTTCCGTAATGCCGGTCCGACATCTCCCTATGCTACGGAAGGTACTTACAGTACTTACGCAAGAGATCCATATAACCAAACTTCCAACCAACCTTCAGGTTTTGAGTCTTTTGTATGTGTATGGGAGGAGGCGAAAATCATGAGGGGTCTGTTTGATACCACCACTATAGGAAAAGTATTCTTTGGTGATGTGGTAACTCCTGTAGAACAAAGCCAAAGTAGGGGAGATGGTCAACGATATATTAAGGTTGAATTCCAAAATGGAAGGGGAGTAGGATACATAGATGAGTATTATTTTGAAGCAGAATCAGGCCCTATAGCAGTGTTAAAGAAAATGAATGTCTATGCTAATCCTGATGTGAGGAGCACATTTACTGGAGAATCTTTCGATCAGGGAGATATTGCGGTTGTTACTGACTTTGATGGAGAATGGATACAGTTACTGGCTCCCCAAAGAGCTAAAAGAGGGTGGATAAGAGGATTCCATAATATTTCTATTGCACCTGATGATATTAGGATTGCTGCTATGCTTAAGCATGCCAGACAGAGCGACAGAAATTATGATCAGAAAAGGCAACGCCTAGAGGTCATACGTGCTATGCCGGGATTTATCCAGTCCCCACTAGCTGAGATGGTAAGATACGAATTACAAAATCTGGAAAGAGGAGATTTCTACTACCCCCCGCCAAAAGAGCCAGAACCTGAATTTCCTCCAGCACCAGAGACAGTAGATGATTTTGATAAGTCAAATTCTTTTTACTCTGATAAAAGATCTTTAGACTCAGATACCAGAATAGTTGAGACCTTTTTTGATCCTAACGGACAGCCTTACAGAAAAATCACGGAAACGGGAAGCTTTCAGCCTGTAGATGGACCTAAAAGACCTTCCTCCAGATATTGGTGTTATCATAAAGATAAACCTAAGGGAAGCTCTGTACTTCTGGAACGTCCCAACGGGACTTACCTAAAACTGGAAGTAGTCAATAAACTCCGGCAGTCAAACCCCGCCGTCATAGGTTTGGGTGAGCAAGTGCTGAGAGAAGTTTTCGGTAATACTTTCACTCAGGTGAAAACCGTAAGAATCACCTACTTGGAATAAACTGATTCTCGCAATCATACATCATAGGCCGGAATAGCAAGTGCTATTTCGGCATTTCTCTTTTGACTCTTTTACCAACAGAAATTCTCAACCACGCAGGAGATCATTCACTTTACTCTTGTAGGTCTGTCCTACCGGAATACTGTGATCCTGGATAAAGATCTGATTACCCTGGATAAGTTTTATCTTATCTCTGGCCACTAGAAAGGATTTATGTACACGTAGGAAGTTTTCTTTAGGTAACAAGCCTTCTAAACTGGAGATTTTCTCATGGCTAAGTATCATTTCCTCCCTCAGATACACCTTTGAATAGTTTCCATATGCCTCCACAAATAGGATATCTCCAGTATGGATCTGGTGATGCTTCTTATCTCCCTTTAGGAAAAAGCTGCTGTTTTCAGCTTGACTGACACTCACAGGCTCAAGAACACCTTCTTTCTCCATTTCAATGGCTTTATTTACTGCCTTCAAAAAACGAGGAAAGGAGAAGGGCTTCAAGAGGTAATCCACGATATCTAATTCATAGCCTTCCAGCGCATATTCTTTATAAGCTGTAGTTACGATGATTTTAGGAGGATGAGATAAGGTTTTCAGCCACTCAAAACCAGTCATCTTAGGCATATTCAGGTCCAGAAACACCAGATCTACCTTCTGCTTAGAGACTATCACAGAAGCTTCAAAGGCATTATAAGCGTTCCCTACCTTCCCAAGGTGGGGAAGCTCTGCACAATAGCCTTCAATGATGCGATGTGCTATGGGTTCATCATCTATGATCAGATACTTCATGTATGTCTATTGCTAGGTTGACAGTGTAGGTATCTTCTGTCTGGGTAATGTCTAATTGATGCTGGTTAGGATAGATCAAAGCAAGTCTCTTTTTTAGGTTTTCCATCCCTATCCCTCCTCCTGCTTGCCCAGTAGATTCATAATTATTGCTTATAGAGAATTGTATATTTTTAGGAGAAGTACTGAGGCTCAGGGTGATAAAGGCATTCTCTGCCAGGCTTTCTACTCCATGCTTAAAGGCATTCTCTAGAAGTACAATCAGTAATAGTGGGGCTATCCTATGGGTATGTTGTAGATCTTTTTGAAAGGAGATCTCTACTTTCTTCTGATAGCGGATTTTATGTAGGTCAATATAATCTTCTAAATAGGCTACTTCATCTTTTAAGGCTACATATTCCGCCTTCCCCTCATAAATGGTATAGCGCATCATGTCAGATAGTTTCAAAATCATGGCAGGTGCCTGATCTGATTTTTCTACTGCCAGGCCATAAAGATTATTTAAGGTATTAAAGAAAAAGTGAGGATTAATTTGGGTCTTAAGCAGGCTTAACTCTGCCCTTACTTTATCTGCCTGAAGGATTTTCATAGACCTCCACTGCTCATAGCCCCATAGGACCCCAAAAACAGGAAGAGGTATCAACATAAAATTCAGGAAAGTCTTATGATGATTCTCCATATAATTCGGGAGCATTCTAAAGATAAGGAAATATGATATCACTGCTCCATAAACAGAGAGAATGGCTACTTTATACTTTTTGAAAAACTCGGGTATAATGAGGTAAGCTAGGCCTAGCCAGAACAGAATCAACAATGGAATAGAAACAGGATTTTCAGGAAACTTATAAAACTCCTCGATAAAATTAACAAGACTCAACAAGCCTACTAAGCCTAGAATCATGTATAGAGGCCACCTGGTTATCAAAGTAGAAATCCCCCACCAGATAAAGACAATAAAAATAATATTTACGGAAATGAAGGCAGTCTCAGAGAAGTACTTCGGACTTATAATATGAAAGTCCTGAATCCGGGTGAACATGATGACCAGCCCAATAGTGATCAGTGCTCCCTGAAGGAAAGCCCTACGATTCTGACGGAGAAAATCTATCGACTTTAACATATACCTTCTTTTACCTACAAAAATAGTGTTCCTATCATTTGTGTGAAACTAAGTTGATGAACACTCCTTTTTTCGCGTCCAACCTAAGCATTTTTTCCACCAACCTTATTGATCCCTTCCAGTAAGTAGTGTGAATGCATTCTCAAGGAGTTGGTCACTATAAATAGGTTGACAGCTACAGGAAATAGATGTTTGACTCAATTATTAGCAAAATGAAACGAGCAAACACAACTATTTCCTGGATTTCTATTGCTTTGATAGCCCTATTCGCCTATTGGAGTATATCGGCTCAAAGGCCTTCAGTCAACTTCCTGGATTCCGATAATCCTAATGAATTCTCTGTAGACAGTGTGATGTCCCATCTAAAGGTCATCGCAAAGGATATACACTACATAGGCACTCCTTACCATAAGGAGGTACAGACCTACCTAAAAGAAGAGCTGGATGCTTTAGGCCTGCAGGCACACATTCAGCAAGAAAGAATATTCCGACTATCCTCAGACAAATCAAAAGGCATGGTAGTGGAAAATGTAGTCGCCAAGATAGAGGGATCTGGTGAAGGAAAGGCTTTGCTACTCATGGCACACTATGATTCTGCTGCACCTCACTCCTATGGTGCCAGTGATGATGGCGCAGGCGTAGCTACTATACTGGAAGCTGTCAGGGTTTTTCTGAAGCAACAGGAACAGCCAAAGAACGACATCATTGTGGTGTTTTCTGATGCGGAAGAAGCGAGTATGATGGGCGCACGTGCCTTTGTCGAAAAACATCCCTTTGCGAAGAACGTGGGCTTGGTGTTAAACTTTGAGGCAAGAGGAAGTGGGGGTCCAAGCTATATGTTCATGGAAACCGATGGGAAGAACGGTAAGTTGCTGCAAGAATTCAGCAAGGCCAATCCTACTCACCCTACCTGTAATTCTCTCGTTTACGATATCTACAAAATACTTGGTAACCAAACTGACCTCACCCCTCTTAGGAAAATAGCTGGTATAGATGGATACAATTTTGCCTTCATAGATGACTTCTATGATTATCATACCGCTCAGGATACCTACGAGCGCATCGACCGCTCCTCTCTTGCACATCAAGGGGATTACCTGACTACTACCCTTAACTATTTTGCCTATTCCAATCTCGATGATTTTGAGGCGGCAGAAGATCGGATCTTTGTGAATCTACCCTTCATCAAACTCCTTCATTACCCCTTTTCATGGAATATCCCTCTTCTGATTGTAGCCTTTCTATTCATCACAGGAATGGTGGTATTAGCCGTTGGACAGGAAAAAATCAATCCTATTAAAGCCCTGAAAAGCTTGATCCCTTTCTTACTCACCCTTGTAGGAAATACACTGCTTACCTTTGGATTGTGGCGCTTAATCATGTGGATACATCCTACGTATAGGGACTTCATCCCTGGCTTCCCATATAATGGCTACTACTATATGGGAGCGTTTATGGCTCTGAACTGTTGGCTATGTTTTAGGATCTATCAAAAATGGCTCTCTAGCAATAATGTGAATGAGCTGATTATCGGCCCCATCATTATTTGGCTTATCCTGAATCTGGTCATGGTAGTAGCGCTACCCGGAGGATCATTTCTCATCATTCCTGTTTTCCTGACTATAGCCATAATGGCATGTTCATTATTTACGGAATGGTCTGCCGATAGGAAACTCATTCTGTTTGCTATTCTCTCCCTACCCCTACTGTATATCATGACTCCTTTTATCAGGATTTTCCCAGTAGCCTTAGGCTTGATGGCCATGGCTCTAAGTTCCTTCCTACTGGCCTTAGTATTTGGGCTCTTACTTCCTGTATTCTCATTAGCTGGTAACCTCAAATATGTGAGGTACGGACTAGTGGGTATTACGCTCTTATTGTTTGCAATAGCTACTGCTAATAGCGGGTTCAACGAAGATAAAAGGAAGGTCAATTTTATCAGATACTACCAAAATGCTGACCTAAACGTCTCTTACTGGGGAAGCTTCAATGACAAAATGGACCCTTTTCTGGATCAGTTTTTTGGAGAAAATCCTGAGAAAGGAATCCTACCTGAGGAACTGATACTGTCTCATCCCTTCATTAAGACCTTCAAAAAAACAGAAAGTCGGCCCTTAGCTTCTTGTGAAATTATCCTTCACCATGACAGCATACAAGCAGGAAAGCGATTTATCGATTTTACCCTCAGCCCACAGAGGGCCATAATAATGGTCAACCTTCTGGCCAAAAATGACCTCCACATTGCGGAAATGACAGTGAATGGATCCCCAGTTGAAGCATCAGACTATGAGGAGACTGATTTTGACAAGAAGAAAGAAGAGACCATTCTTCAATACATCTTTTCTCACGCGGAGCAAGACGTACGCATAAGCCTGCTGATGGAGAATAAGCCCTTGACATTCTACATGAAGGAACTGTCTTATGACTTACTCTCTAACGACCTCTTCCAAATCCAACCAAGGCCAGACTACATGATGCCACAGATAGTTTCTGACGCCATAGAGACCATCAGGACTGTAGAACTATAGAAAACGAATTATCAATCTGGCTATGGTAGAATTTACCTCCTACTAACGGCCATCCCAATAGCATATAGCCATTATTCAATAGACAATTTCAAAAATCATTATCATGAAGATTCTCATTAAAGTGTTGAAATGGATCGGAATATCCATAGGATCAATTTTAGGCATCATCATCATAGCAGGCTTATCATTCCGCTTGTTTGGACCTAAGCCTAATCCGCCAGGTCAGCTTGTGGATGTGGGAGGATTTAACCTTCACATCCGTACTGCTGGAGAAAAAAGTACCAAACCTACCCTTGTGTTAGAAACGGGTCAAGGCATCCCTACTGAGCACTATCATTGGATAAGTGAAGGACTTAAAGATAGCATGAGAGTAGTCCGTTACGACAGAGCTGGGATAGGATATAGTGATTTAAGCGGTACACCCAGAGATCCAGAAACTATAGCCCGTGAGTTACATACCCTACTTGAGAAAGCTGGAGAAAAGCCTCCCTACATTATGGCTGGCCACTCCTTTGGTGGCCTTTACATACGCGTATTTACTTCCCTTTATCCAGATGAGGTGGTGGGCATGGCTTTTCTGGATTCCAGCCATCCAGACCAAAGAGAAAGACTAGACATGTCAAGTCGTCCAGATTTGACTAATATCTTGAATGCAATAGCTGTTTTAGGAGACATGGGCATTCTAGGCCTGTTTGATAGGTATAACGGATCTATGCTGCGCGTTGACGAACTCCCTGTAGAAGTTAATGAGAGATTTTACGATTACACCTTAAATGGAAAGTATATCCGAGGACTAAGGGATGAAGCTAGCTGGGATAAGGCCGGCTATGATCAGGCCAGAGAAGCTCATGAGTTCGGCTCCATCCCCATCAGGGTATTTACGGCAGGCAAAAAATATAACGGTAAAGATGCCAATCCCAAATGGGTAGAGCTCCAAAGCGAAATAGCTGACCTATCTACTGATAATAAGCACATAATAGTTGACGGGCATCATAACAGCATCTATACCAGCAAGGAGAATGCAGATCTCATCTGTCAAGAGATTTTACAGATAGCAGAAAAGGGTAAACGGTCCTTGGCGCAACTATAATTTCTTTCTCACTGAGGGTTAGCGCACAACTACCCTACCCCCATATCACCCCGGTGGGCAGTTGGGAATGGAAAGGGCGTCAACCGGGGTCTTAGCTAATATTAAGAGATCCCGGCTGACCCTACAACCCTATGCCACAAGCTCACCGGGATGATACAATAACTTACATGAATCATATCCATTAAAAACTAAATGAAACTATTCTTAAAAATACTGAAATGGATAGGCATTTCCATTGGCTCCGTCCTTGTAATCATTATTCTATCAGGATTAATATTCCGCCTCTTCAAGGCTACATCTTATGAGCCTAAAGGGAAGCTGGTAGATGTAGGAGGTTTCAAGCTCCACATCAACAGCTCCGGAGAAAAACATCCCACTAAACCTACCCTAGTAATTGAAGGAGGCTCAGGAACTCCTGAAGAATACTACCACTGGCTGAGCGAAGGCCTCAAAGATAGCATGCGGGTAGTTCGCTATGACAGAGCCGGGATAGGCTATAGTGATGCCTGTCGCACGCCAAGAGATACAGAAACCATATCTCACGAATTACACGAATTATTGGAGAAAGCAGGAGAAAAGCCTCCCTATATCTTGGCAGGGCACTCCATCGGGGGATCTTTCATTCGGGTGTATACCCAGCTATACCCTGATGAGGTAGAAGCCCTGGTATTTATGGACTGTACCCACCCGGATAGAGTAGAAAAACTGGACCTTCCTAAGCAGAATTCTCCCACGATGAAACTCATGGTCAATTCCTATTATGCGCTAGGTGTGTTGGCAGATATGGGCATATTGGGACTGTATGAAAGCATCTGGGGTCGAATACTTCCGGGGGAAGGACTCCCTCAGGACGTAAATGACCGCATCACAGCTTTCACTCAAGAAGGAAAGCTGGCCAGGACCGCTGCCATGGAAATGGCACACTATCATACCAACCTGAAGCGGGCGGCTGAAACCACAGATTTTGGTTCCAGGCCTATACGGGTATTTGTGGGCGGACAACCTATGAGTGAGGCAGGAAGAGAGTTCTATCGCAAAAAGGGAATGGACCCCGATGAGGCAGGACAAATCAACTTAGACTTACATAAGGATTTTGCGAATCTTTCCTCAGATGGAGAAGTCTTTATACTGAATGGAACCCATACCAG
>JBCDBC010000184.1:0-7761 GCA_039184535.1 Bacteroidota bacterium
ACCAGGTAAACCAAAATCGGGGCACAGCCTCTTCATTAATAAGGAGTTTAGGGGCACTTAGTTCAGTCCCCACCATAGCTGTTGTCAGAAAAGTCAGAAGGAAAAGCGCCAGGTGTAGTGCGTACGTTTTCAACCTGTTGTCCATGTAGTTAAGTCTGCTTTCCACCCAAAAGGGTAAATTAGGCCTAAGTGCATTGATTAGCAAATTGCCTAAATACTTTCAGACAAAGAATTGCCATAGTTAAAGAATGTTTTTTTCTGCAGAATGTTTTAACAACTTCCTTTAAAGCTTAACAAGCTGTGTGCATATTGCAGCATTAACTTTCAGCGTCAACACGATTTAAGTGAAACTCCCCATTCCATATGGTTGTCAGGAAATCCTACCGGAAGATCAAGCTGCCGTTCAGGAGGCACTAGCACAAGACCTCATAACTCAAGGTTCCTTCCTGAAACGCTTTGAAGCTGACTTCTCAGCTTACCTGAATACTGCTCACAGCATAGCCGTTGCGAATGGAACAGCAGCCCTCCACCTAAGTGCCATGGCTTTAGGATGGGAGAAGGGCCAAACTGTCATTTGTAGCCCGCTCACCTTTGTGGCTTCTGTAAACTGTGTGCTGTATACAGGCGCTTCTGTAGACTTTGTGGATATAGATCCAGAAACAGGTCTTATGAATCTTCAACTCTTAAAAGAGAAACTGGAGAATTCTCCTACAGGAACTTATCAGGGAGTCATTCCTGTAGATTATGCCGGCCTCCCTATCCAAATGGATGAGGTAGCGGAGCTCGCCCGTACACATAAGCTCAACATTCTGGAAGATAGCTGTCATGCGCCAGGAGGATTCTATGTAGATAGGGACGGCGTAAAGCAGCATTGTGGGAATGGGGCTTACGCAGATGCTGCCATTTTCTCCTTTCATCCTGTTAAACACCTCACCACAGGAGAAGGCGGAATGATCACTACCCGGAATCAGGCCTTGGCAGATAAGATCAAACAGCTCCGTGTTCACGGCATACACAAAAGCCCTGAACCTCCAGAAGGAGGATGGTATTATGAAATGCAGGAGCTAGGGTATAATTATCGGCTGAATGAGCTTCAGGCAGCCTTGGGATATTCTCAACTCAAAAGAGCAGCAGCTAACCTGACGTTACGAAAGCAGAAAGCACACATATATGACGAGGCTTTGTCAGATCTTCCTATCAAACTCCCAAACACTGCTGAAGGACACGCTTATCACCTTTACGTAATCAGAACTGAGAAAAGAAAGGAGCTGTACGATTACCTCCGCTCTCAGCAGATCTTAGCACAGGTACATTATATCCCGGTACATTATCAGCCTTACTATCAAAATTTAGGATGGAAGAAAGGAGACTTCCCTCATGCAGAAGCCTTTTATGATCAGTGCCTGAGTATTCCCTTATATCCACATTTGGGAGAAGACCAGCAAGCTTATGTGATCGAGAAAATCCGCACTTTCTTTAAAGGGAGCTAGCGCACTGGAAAGTCTGCCAGAAAGTCCTGCCAATCTACCTGTGTAAAAGCTCCGGACTGGAATGCCTCACCCCATTTTTTCTCAGTTCCACCTTTAAACTTTTTCCCTGGCATGCTCCTGCAAAAGATGTTGGTTTGCGTCTTTCCCTTGATGATAAGATATAGGAGACTCCTGGGTACGCCTAACGCCCTATCTACCTCACTTTCTACAGAGAATAACACATAGGGAAATTCTGTCTGGAAGGAGCTGTGCTTTTCTATAATGGTCATCTTAGCCTTAGGATGGTCCGGTCTCACCACATCCTGCACATGCATGGCCATAATCTGGTCTATGCTGAGGGTAAGGTAGGATTTGATTACCCGTACTTCCACCAGCTCTGCTTTCTGCTTGGGCAAATTAGGCTCTCTACTGAAGGTGGCCTGAAAATGGTCAAGGGTTTCCACAGAGTCCACCAAAAACCAGGATTGGTCCTCCCAGCCTATGTCAAACAGATCTACTTGTGCGAATGAGGGATAGATACACAGCCAAAAGGGGAGGATAGAGAGAAAGGACTTCAGCATACCCTAATTTATATCATAACCAGAACATCTCCATTGAAATTTCTGCCAAAAGGCTACATTTTAAAAGAGAAGTAATACCTTGGATCAACTCTCACACCCTGGCATGGAAGAATCCGACATCATTCTCCAACAAAGCAAAGCATGGATCAAAAGATTTGTGCTGCAAATGGGTTTATGTCCTTTTGCGAAAGCTGTTTGGGATGCCAGACTGATTCACTTTCAGCTTAGTCAGGCAGAAGCTCCTGATAAGATCATAGAGGATGTATTTCTTCTATGTGAGAAAGTTGTCAATACTTCTCCGGAAGAAATAGAAACCGCTATTCTCATTCTCCCCAAAGCGCTATCAGACTTTGAAGCCTATCTGGATATGCTGGATACATTAAATGAGCTACTGGAAGAGGCAGAACTGGAAGGGGTACTTCAAATCGCCAGTTTTCATCCACATTATCAGTTTGATGGAACAGGAGAATACGCTCCAGAAAACTTCACCAATAGATCTCCCTATCCCATGTTCCACATTCTCAGAGAAGAATCTGTCAGTGCTGCCATAGAAGGCTTCCCCAATGTGGATGACATTCCTCAGAGGAACATTGAGAAGATGGAAGGATTAGGTATTAGCAATATTCGGGAGCTACTTAAGGCTATCATGGAAAATCCAGAAGAAGTATTAGGCAGCTAGCACACCCAGACAAATCTTCAGACGTATGATCTTCCTCACAGAATCATATACCTGCTGCTGAAACGCTTCATCATTACCCATTTCTGTCAGTACATCCTGAATGAGCTGACGGGTATCCTTGGGACTTCCCGGCATAAGAATAATATCTGCTCCCGCTTTTACAGAAGCCAGCTTGGGATTGGGGAAAGCAGATAAGGCCCCCATATTCATGGCATCCGTAATTACGATACCTTTAAATCCCAGCTCATATTTAAGGAGGTCTGTAATGATTTTTCTGGAACAGCTGGCGGGCCAACCCTCTGTATCATAAAGCGGATGGTTTTTTACGGCTATATGCCCTATCATGACGCTAATAGCTCCATTCTCTATTAAGGGCTTATACACTTCTACTTCCTCCATGACGGAATCTATGTAGACTAGTCGTTCATGTGTATCTCCTTTTACCAGTCCATGACCGGGGAAGTGTTTTATAGAAGTCGCTATGTTTCTGGACTGGCTTTCCTCCACAAAGGCACCTGCAAGTGTTATCACACTATCTGGCTGATGCCCAAAACTTCTGTTTCCTATAGCCGCATTGTCAGGACTAAGATCTAGTACTGGAGCCAGATTATACTGTATGCCTATGTATTCCAGTTCTTCCGAAATAGCTCTGGCCACTTCTCTACTTTCTTCTGGAGAACTAATGCCTGAGGTAGTACTGACTCTGGCAGTCCCTTGAATCTTTCTATTTACCAAGGAAGGTTCTGCATCTGCGGAAAAGATCAGCGGCAAATGCCCATTCGCTAATGATAGATTCTGGAAATCAGTGGCCATTTCCTTGAATCCTTCGCGACTCCCATTCAGCAAGAGTACGCCTCCTAACTCTCCTCCTTTTACCAGCTCATTAATGGTGGCCGTAGGCCAACCCAATCTTCCGGCAGCGTTCATCATCATTTGTCCTACTCGCTGCTTGTCTGTCAGCTGTAAAAAGTAGGTTTCTATAGTAGCTTCCAGCAAACTATCCTCCGCATAAAAATCTGCCAATGAATAGCCCGCACTAAGGGTATCTTGCGTGCTTTCTTCCTGAGCGTAGACAGAAAGAGAATATCCACCTATGAGGCAGATAAAAAGGAGAGATTGAAGAATCCTGATTTGCATAAAAGAGGCTTGTATGGGCTAAAATATGCAACTTAGCCGTTTTTATTGTATACTTTAGTAAAGAATAAAGTTAGGGAATGAAAGTAATAGTCCCCTTTTCTATTAAACGTAAAGAGAAGGAAGAACATGCCTACCTGGAACATAAAATCTGGAATAGGTATATCTATGCTTTTGGGAAAGGCCTGGAAAGGGTAGCGAGAGACCATGCATTCACCATAGCCAAGGCCTGCAAGGAGGCAGGTAGTGAAATTTCTCAAGTACTGGATAAAGGATTTCAGGAGGTAAAGGAACAGCAGGTACAGATCCATCATGCCCTTATAGACCAAACCCAGGTCATCCAGGATGGATTCCAAACCATAGACATTACCCTTGAACAGGGATTTCAACGAACAGTAGAAGGACTTCAGGAAGTAACGGATGCCGTAGACGCGGTAAATGTTAATCTCATCGCTACCCAGGAGACCTTAGCTACAGGTTTCTCCGGTTTACAAGCTTCATTGGATGCAGGCATGGTCAGCTTGGTATCTCAGTTTGAGCTACAAAGAGAGGAGATGAAGGAAGGCATGGCTCAGCTAGCTTCTATTCTTAAGAATACCCAAAAGACCATAGCACAAGAGCGTTATCTGGATGGGAAGCAGGCCTTTGAACTATACCTCAAACATCCTGATGAACCTCAGCTATTAGAAGATTCTCGAAATTACTTCCACGAAAGTATAAACCTCTACAGAGGAAATCCCTTTAGCCACTGGTACCTAGGACACATTTATCAGGAGCCTACGGGCTTGTATGATGAGCAGGCCTCCTTTACGCATTACCGTGCCTGTGCTACCTACGCAAAGAGTTTAGAAAACTCTCAACTAGCAGCTCTTGGCTATTTCATGGCTGGCTGGATGTCTTATGTAATGGGAAAGGTTGAGGATGCTATAGAGCTTACACGAGAGTGTATTACTCAGTCAGAAACACCCATACCCGAGGCTATGTACCACCTTTCCAAGTTCCACGCGTATCAGTTGGAAGCAGAACCTTCCCTCAACTACCTGGAGAAGTTGGCGAATCAGTGGGACCCCAGATACATTCTCAAGTCTCAGCTAGATGAAGACTTTAATGGGATCAGGTCTCAATGGGACAAAAAAGTAAATGAGCTAAGAGATAAGGAAGCTGAACACTTTCAGCAACAATGGTTATTGATGGCCGCTGATGATGTCCAACAATCAGTAAATCCACAGGAGGTATGAAAGCCATAGAACCCCAAAAGCTGCGAGACCCTCAATATCGGGAGCCCATCCTGCAAAAGCTGCAGGAAATTTCTCTCATCAGGGAGCAGCATACCTACATGGCTTATGCGCTAAACCGTCACCTCTTTGAAGAAGTAACAGAGCTATATGAGGAGAATCTACACCTCTATGAACATAGCTACCTGGCTGCGAATAAACTCTACGGAGAAATACAAGAGCACCTTCAACCAGACAGGCTTTCCTTATCAGAAAAAACCAGACAATCCTTTCGGGAAAAGTTAAGTCAGCTCCAGGCAGGCATTCAGGCAAACTCCTATGAAGAAAACAGTCGTTCCTTTGAAGAGCTGAACCACCTAAAAGACGCCATCCATCAGCACCATAAAGCCTTCGAAGAAAAAGCCCTTCAGTATGAGGAGCTAGGTAGAATGATGGAAAGCCAGCGCACAAAATTCTGGAAGGAAGACCTGGAGAAACTAAGGAGCGACCTACATAAAAGCATAGAACAGCTACAGGAGGAGTCTATTCCCTCAGCGGAAGAGTCTCTTTCTGAAGAAGTCATCCTAAGTACTCAAACCCTAAAAGGAGGTAAGCTGGATGAACTCTCAGGCAAGATAAAGCATAAGCCCTTTTTGAACAGGATTAGGGACATGCGAGGGGATCTGGTTTCTTATCAGACATTTGAAAAACTGGAGAAGGATATACTAAAACGTAAACGTCTTATCCTTGGAGGTCAGATTGCAGCAGGATTACTGATTCTACTGGCATTACTATTCTCCATCAGAATTCTTCCCCAGCAGATAGCTGCTCAAAAAGAAAATCAGCTGTGGCAGAGGGCTCTTCAAACCAACTCCTACTTGGTCTATCAGGAATATCTGGATACCTATCCTGAAGGGAAGCATCTAGAGGAAGCTAAAAATCTCCAAAAGGGTGTTTCTGAGGTAGATTCTATCACCTTTACAGACTCTTTTGGGCGGGAGATGCTTTACTTTGGAAAGATGGGAGGAGGATTTCCAGAAGGAGAAGGAAAAGCAGAATATACTGATGGTTCCTACTATGAAGGTAGCCTCAAGCAGGGCCTACCCTATGGCTTAGGGAAAATGGTATACCTGGACGGAGCCACTTATACGGGGGACTGGCGTAAAGGTCAACGAGAGGGAGAGGGCATACAAGAGTTTGCTAATGGCCAGAGCTATGAAGGGAACTGGGAAGCAGATGTTTTCCATGGACAAGGGACTTATACCTACGGAGAAAAGCACTTCTACAAAGGAAATTGGGTAAATGGGAAAAAGGCTGGAACTGGCAATTTATTCTTACCTGAGGGGGAGAAGTATATAGGAGAATGGAAGGACGGAAAACGTCATGGCAGAGGAGAACAGACTTATCAGGATAAGAGTACCTACGCAGGTGAGTGGAAAGCAAATAAGCGTTCTGGTAAGGGAATGTTAAGCTACCCAAGCACACTTTACTACACAGGTGTATGGAAGGATGACCAGCTAGATGGACCGGGCAGTCTAAGTTGGAAAAGCGGAGGTAGCTTTGAAGGAAGCTGGCAAAAAGGAAAAATTAAAGGTTCAGGCACCTTCTTGGATAGATTCCGGGCTGAATACACAGGATACTGGGAGGAGAAAAATGATACGATCTACTTTCGGGAAACTTCAGAAGGAATAAATGTGAAGGGAAGGTTTAACCAGGGTCTATTTCTCACCTACTAACAAGTCACTCTTAGCTTTCGTCTTCTACATAGCGCTTTAGGGCGATGTTAATGACATCTTTTACCCTAATGCCTTTAGAAACGGCTATTTCCCTGGCCCTGTTTAATACATCTGTGGTAATCATGGTCTGGAAGCGGCTTTCTACATCAGCAGAACTTCCAGCTCTTTGAGCTCTTTTCACCGGAATGATATCATCGAAAGCATTATCCTCTAGGGCCTCCTCTATGGTGTCTAAAAAACTCTTTCTCCTGGAAGAGGACTTTACATTAGGATCTTTAGAGTTAGAAAGGTCGTTAAGGGCATCTCCCAAAGAGTCCCTCAAATGTTTTTTCCTTCTGGAGGATGAAAGAGGCTTGTTACGGACAATAGTCTTTTTTCCGGAAGCATTTTTCTGCTCAGAATAGGCTGAAGGTATGACGTCTGATAGGACATCATCCTCAAAAGCTCCTTCTAATGCATCCAGAAATTTTTTAGCCATTCTTTAAAGATATCATTAATCCACAATTAGCTTGCAGAATTTTCTTATTTACGCTTCCACCAGTTCAGAGGTTCTCTTCACCACTTCTTCAGCTAACGCTAGGTAGTCATTAGCGCCATGGCAGTTTTCGTCATAGCGGAAGATATGTTTCCCCATACTTTGGGCTTCTGCCAGGGCTACGTTTCCTCTGATATGTATGTCGAAAATCATGTCTCCATACTTGTCCATGGCATGCTGGAGAATCTCCTGATGAAGAACTTTACGACTATCATATTGAGTGATGGTGATGCCTAAAAGTTCTAGCTCACTGTTCATTCGGGTTTTTACCGTTCGCAGAATACGGATAAACTCAGACATCCCCTGCATAGCCAAATATTCTGGCTGAAGGGCAATGATCACATAATCACTAGCCGTTAAGGCAGAAATAGTAAGAGATCCAAGTGAAGGAGGACAGTCTATCAGGATAAAAT
>JBCDBC010000185.1:0-7752 GCA_039184535.1 Bacteroidota bacterium
TGATATACAGAAATACAAAATAGAATACAGCTTTAAATCTGAGGTTATACCCAAAGGATTTTCTCTTCATTCTGGGGAAGAGGTAGAAAATCTCAAAGCTGCCCAAAAACAGGCCTGCGATGAAGGCAATGCTAGGCGTCAGCCAAATAGCTTCGGAAAAATTGTAGGCCATTCCGTTAGGGTAATGACCATTATCTCCCAGGAGAGAATATTCGTGTAGCGTCATGAGGAGCATCCCAAATGCCCACCCAAAGGCTAGTAGTAGTACCTTGCCAAAATCAACCTTGAATTTGATCCAAAACGCTTGGGTCATAGCTTCTGTTGTTCCCGAATATACTCATTAAGATTCAGGACAGAAAAGCAGTTCGGGAGATAAAAAAAGGCGACCAATTTTAGCCGCCTTTTTTGTCAATATGTTAATTTGAGCATTATTCTACTGCGAATATGGAATCATCAATTTCCGGGTTTATTTCTATAGAGCTAACATTAGCCGGGAATTTTCCCATGGGTGTAGAGACCAATATGGTATGGGGGAACATAATGCCATCAGCCTCAGCGTAGTTCTGGTACTCAGCTGACTGGCCACCTTGAACATTTTTTACCAGAAATCCAGTCTCTATATTATAGCTTCTGACAGCGGAAAATCCATCCTCACTGGAAAAAGTAAGTTCATACACTTGCTGGCCATCCATGTTTTTTACACCATTGAATTCTGCCGTAAGTCCCTTAGCTTCATAATTTAGTTCCATGAAATTACTGGCGGAATAATTCATTTCCTTGATTTGGTCTTCTGGAAATGGTTGATTTCCCATAGGAGAGGTCATTAGCCCCTTTTCTCCATTAAATACCTGCTTCATCTCCATACCTCCCATAGCTGGGGGAAGCTTCTGGACTAACAGAAATTTGTTGGGATCCTTGCGAGTGGTGGTCATTTCTATGGTTTGACCTTGTACTTCTAGCTCCATCATCATTTTGGTGGCTGTAACCCTAGCTAACTTATTAGTACCTCCTATAGCATTCAGGTATTTCTCCACTACATCTTTTGCCCCAATGCCCTCAGATAAAGAAGGATCAGCGTCCTTTACCACATCTCCATAGTAGTCATACTTGGTAATTTCACCAAAGGAGGCCAGTTTTTCTTCCAGTAGTTTTGCATCTCCTACGGCTACTACATAGGCATTCTCTGGTGTGATATACTTTTGAGCTACCTTCTGAATATCTTCTATGGTAAGTGCATTGAGTTTTTCCAGATAGGTCTCATAGTAATCATTAGGAAGGTTATAGAGGTTATGATTCAGGGCAAAACGTGATACCGTTTGGGGGTTTTCTAAGGAGCGGGAAAAACTTCCGGTCATTACAGCTTTTGTTTGTCTTAGTTCCACCTCATTGACTGGTTCAGTTATTATTCTATTCATTTCAAATAGAATCTCGGTCAATGCACTATCAGTTACCTCATTTCTGATACTTGCTCCTGCACTTAAGGATCCTATCAGTCTATCTTGGCTTAACCTTGAATATGCTCCATAGGTATAGCCATGATCCTCTCTCAAGTTTTGGAATAGCCTAGCATTAAATCTTCCTCCTCCAAAGATCTCATTCATAACCCTTGCAGCTATGTAGTCATCATCTCCTAATTTTAACTCAACTGGATATGTAACAGACAATACAGTTTGTACAGCTGCAGTTTTATCCCCAATAGCTACTTTTCTGGAAGAAGGTTTAGATGGCGTTTCGTACTCAAATTCAGGGATATTTCCTTTCTCCCAATTTCCAAAATACTTTTCTACCAAGGGCTTGGCTTCTGCCATGTCTATGTCTCCCACTATTACCAAATATCCAATATTAGGTCGGAAATAGGTATTGTAATAGGCCTTACAATCTTCTACACTAATATTTTCAATGTGTTCTTCTCTTTGGATTTCTCCATAGGGATGATCCGGCCCATATAGGATTTGGGATTTAATATTCCCTGAAATAGAATTGGGGTCGTCTTTGGAGGCCTTTATGCCAGATAGGGCTTCTGTTTTTATCTTTTCTAACTCTTCCTCTGGAAAAATTGGGTTGAATAAGACATCTGTCATCAAGTCTAATAGGGTGCTTGTATGTTTTTTTAAGCTGGCTCCATATGCACCTGTAGAATAGGTAGTTAAACTAGCACCTACAAAGTCAACTTCTGCATCTATATCATCTTTGGTCCGGTTTGTAGTTCCCCTTCCCATCAAATCTCCAGCCATGGAGATATATCCCACCTTATCACCTTCCATTAAAGGATCTCTGTCAAGAGTTAAAGAAAAGGATACACGAGGTAGTTTATGGTTTTCGACCAAAAATACTTTCAGACCATTATCCAAAGTGAATGATTCAGCTTTTCCTATTTGAATTTTAGGTGCTGGACCTGCTTCTGGGGCTTTCGTTCTGTCGATTTGTGCTTGTAGAAAGCTGCTAGCTAACACAGCACAAAATATATATACAAGTATTTGTTTCATCTTTATTGAATTCTGTCAGTATAGTTTATTGTTCCTGTTCTTCTTTAGGTTTAGGAAGGTAGTAGAGGGTCACCCGATTTTCTTTAGTCAAATACTTACGAGCCATTTCCTGAATATCCTCTCTGGTAACTTCCATGTACTTATTGATTTCCGTATTGATGAGGTTGGTATTTTTATCATGATAAGCATAGTAGTCAGCTAGACTTTCAGCTATTCCAGCCATTGAGGAATTTCCAGAAAAGAAGTTGTTTTCGAGTTGATTTCTAAGCTTTTGGAATTCCGTTTCGCTGATTAGTTCGTCTTTTACTTTTTCGTATTCTGCTTCCATTGCCTTTTCTAGCACTCCTGGATCAACTCCTGCATTTACCAACCCCAGTGTAATAGACAGACTAGGGTCATTTTCCAGGCTAAAAGGAAAAGCAGCTACTTGAATAGCTAATTGTTGTTTATCTCTGACTGACTTATTTAAACGGGAACTTTCTCCTTGGGAGAGAAGTTGCATAAGCATATCCACTGCATAGGATTCATCAGTACCTAGGGCAGGTGTTTTGTAAGCATGGATGACAGCGGGTAACTGAATATTGTCATAAACAGTATCCCTTATTTCGGCTGTTTGAGGAGGTTCTTCTATATACTGTCTGGGGACATCTGCTCCTCTAGGAATATCTGAGAAATACTGGTCAATCAATCGCTTTGTCTGTTCCTTATCTATATCTCCAGCAATAGATAATACTGCATTGTTAGGTATATAAAACTTTTTGTAGAAAGAAGAGAAATCCTCATTTGTAGCAGCATTTATGTGTTCCATAGAACCTATGGTAGGCCAGGCATAAGAACTTTTTGTATAGACTCTTTTGAGAGTTTCCGGGAGAATACTTCCGTAAGGTCTATTATCATAAGATTGACGCTTTTCTTCTTTGACAACCTCTCTTTGGGTCTCAATCCCAACGCTATCTACTTTGGCATGAAGCATTCTTTCTGATTCCAGCCATAGGGAAAGCTCAAGCTGGTTAGACGGTAGAATTTCATAGTAGAAGGTCCTATCTAAGGAAGTGTTAGCATTTAGTGTCCCTCCAGCCTCTTCTATATAGTCATCAAACTCCCCTCTTCCTATATTTTCAGAACCCTCAAACATGAGATGCTCAAAGAAGTGGGCAAATCCAGTTCGTTCTGGATCTTCATCCTTAGATCCTACGTGGTATAGGACGGTCGTAGCAACGATGGGCACACTATGGTCTTCATGAAGAATCACATGTAGGCCGTTATCCAGGTCGTATTCCTCAAATTCAATATTGAGTTCCTGCGCGTAGCTCATAGAAAATATGAGCATTCCCAGGAAAACTGTCGTAGACAATCTTTTCATATGGTTAGTGATTAAGTATATGAAGGTTGGTATCCTCAAAAAATGATACGAAGGTTAGTTGGTTTCCAGAAGGGTAACTAGAAACTTGGGTATATGGTTTACATCATATACCTACAAATCTATTCTACAAGTACGAGCTAAAATTAGATAAAAGATAGGAAATCATTTTTCTCCACTCTCTATCTCAAGGTTGATGAGGGAACAGGTGAATTTTTGCTCGCTATCAGGAGAAACGCCAAAGTTGAATACCAGTTCTTTTGCATTGGCTGCCACCTCAGGCAGGGTATATGAGTAAAGGTGAGTCCTGTTATCACTGTGCAGGGGTTGATGAACCACTTTCTTAAGCAGTTTATTTGAAGTAATGGTCACCAATATTTCTCCTTTGTCTTCCACTAATCCACTGATGGCATAGCTCACAGTAATACTCTTAGGGGCATCAGTTTTAGGAAGTACAATGCTCTCAGTAAAAGAAGATCTTGCAGCTTTTTTTTCTACTGTCTTTCCTGTAAAATAGGAACTATTAGGTACATAGGAGAATAGAACTGCAGAACAGGATTCCATGTAATAATTTCCTCCTGAAACTTCTACTTCTGTTTTGAAGTCTGCAGGTACTAGTTTTCTGTATATAAGCGGTCTGGGGCTTGCATCAGGATTCTGGATGGAAATTTCTCCTGAAGATTGTTTGATGATGACTTCTTCTGGTAACTCAGTTCCGTCTGACAAAACGATTTCCAGCAATAAACTGTCGGCCTCCAAAAAGTTGGGTAATAAGATTTCCCCTTTCCTGTACTCTTTGACTGAACCCTCTACAATTGTGGCAGTTTCATCTGTATCCGCATTGATAAACCAGGTAAAGGTTGAAGTAGCAGGTCTGTTAGGACCTATTGAAAGAAGTACTCCTCCAAATCCGAATAAAACCATTGCTGTTACAAGAACTAATAATAACGATTTCAAGGCAGAAAATTTTTGGGACGGAACTTAATCAGACCTACAAAAAACAATTAATAGCTTAGTAAATGTGTAATTTATTCGCGAATGGTGATTTTTGGACCTGTAAGTGTTTGCTTCTGCCACCTGAGGAAGAGTCAGGACTAATTGTAGAGAAGTTTTTCTAATGAAAATGGAGTGCAATAAATTTGCATGAAGAGAATTAATATTCCCATTTCTGTTAATTTTAGTACTATATTATTGAAAAAGCGTCTTAAACACATATTCCAGAGTCTTTTGGTAATATAGGTGGCATGAATAAGTGTTTTCCAAATTGAAAGCCTAGGTGCAGGAATCTAAAACCGTCATATACGAAAGCGATAGTACGCTTATTTTTTGGCAGGAAGAGTCGGAGCGCAAAGAATTGGTCAAACTGTTAAAGGCAGAGCATCCCAGCCAAAGGCAGCTTTCTCTCCTGGAGAATGAGCTTGCCATATCCAAGACTTTGGCAAATGTGGCGGGAGTAAGAAAAATCCGAAAGAAAGAGAAGATTGGGGGGAAGATGGCTCTGGTGATGGAGTATGTACAAGGTTCCTCCTTAAAATCCTACCTTAAGTCTAATCAGTGGTATATATCAGAATGGCTTCGTATTTCCATTAATATTGTTTCCCTGATTAGGTCCATACATGCTGAAGGAATCATCCATCGGGACATAAACGCTAATAATCTCATCATCAATGAGAAAACAGGAGAAGTTCACCTGATAGACCTAGAACTTGCCAGGAAGATGAACGGTAGTGTTACCACTGGTAAAAGGAAGGTGGAAAAATTTCAACATCAGGGAAGACTGGAAGGGACGCTAGCCTATATTTCTCCTGAACAAACCGGTAGAATCAATAAGGCTGTAGACTTCCGTTCAGATCTGTATTCCTTAGGGGTGATGCTGTATGAAATGATTGTGGGGAGCCTACCCTTTGACATACAAGATGACCTGGAGCTGATACACGCCCATTTAGCCATAGAAGCAGTCCCCCCGCATTTAAGAGAGAAGGTCCGCACACATGAAGAGATTCCGGTACAGGTTTCTCTTATCATTATGAAGCTCCTTGAGAAAGAGCCTGATAACAGATATACCACAGCCCAAAGCCTTCTTGAAGACCTGAAGATCTGTTTATCTCAGTGGGAAGAAAATAAAGCTATTCCTGCTTTTCCACTGGAAGCAGAAAGAAGCAGGTTTACTATTTCAGGGAAACTCTATGGTAGGGATCCTATCATAAAGGAGTTAGAACAGGTTTTTGACAGAGTAGCAGATAGCTCTCGGGAGTTAAGTATCATCACTGGAGCAGAGGGTTCAGGAAAAACTCGTTTGGCTAATAGCCTCGAAAGCCATGTTCTCTCTAAGAATGGATTCTTTGTCAGAGGCCGATTTGATCATACGGTACAAACCATTCCATACTCAGCCTGGATAGCGGCTTTTGATAATTTTGTAAACAGGCTGCTGACAGAAGATATCTACCAGTTGGAGTACTGGAAAAGTACTATTTTGGAAGCAGTGGGAGATAACGGGAAAGTCCTTACAGAAGTAATACCTAATCTGGAGCTCATCATAGGTCCCCAACCAGAGATTACGCCCCAGGGAGTAATGGATGCTCATAATCGCTTCAGGCTAGTAACCCGAAACTTTGTGCGGGTGATCTCCAAAAGGAAGCATCCCCTGGCCATCTTTTTGGATGATTTCCAGTGGGCTGATGAAGCTTCCAAAAATTTATTGCAGTCCCTTATGCTGGATGCAGGGAATGAATATCTCTGGATCATCATGAGTTTTAGAGGGGTAGCTGTTGCAGATCCACATCCCCTCAGTGAGTTGGTAGACAGTTTAAAAGGAGAAAGTGTACCTTTTCAGACCTTCCACCTGGATAACCTTAGCTTTCAGGAAGTGACTCATTTATTAGGAGATACCCTGGATTGTAAGTCGGGAGTCTGTAAAGAACTGGCGGAGGTTATATTTAAGAAAACACTTGGGAATCCCTTCTTCACAGTGCAAATGCTCGAATCCATCTATGAGCATAATCTCCTACGCTATGAAAGTAGCAAGGAAGGAAAAGAAAGAGACTGGACCTGGGATCTGGAAGCCATCCAGCAACTGAATGTAACGGATAATGTAGTGGATATGATGGCAGCGCGTATACAGCAGCTGCCAGAGGAAACCCAAAAAATACTCATCCTGGGCGCCTGTGAAGGTAACCACTTTCATGCAGATATTCTAGCTTCCCTTTATGAAAAAGAGGAATCATATATCCTGGAGGGCCTCCAACCTGCTATTGATCAGGGACTGATAGTCCTGATCCAGGATAAAGAGAAGTTATTCAGATTTACCCACTCCAGAATCAGAGATGCTGTATATTCTCTGGCTAACCAGGAAGAAACGCCGAAAGTCCATAAGAAAATTGGAGATGCCTTATTCATGAAGGCAGGGCAGCCGGCACCTGATACGCTTCCCGTGGATACAGTCTTTGACTTTGTGAAGCACTGGAATAGGGGACTGGTCTGGATTACCGGTAGGAAGGAGAAGAAGCTCATCTCTAAATTCAACCTGGTTGCAGGAATCATGTCCAGTTCAAGTGGAGCTTACGAATCTGCTATTCATTACCTGAAAATAGGGATGAAGCTGGTGGAGGATTTTGGCTGGCAAAACTCCTACAAGCTCAATCTGGAGCTTTATAATAAGGCTGCAGAATCTGCCTACCTGAGTGGGGACTATGACAGCATGGAGAAATGGGTGAATAAACTCATTGAACAGACGGTCACCATTCCAGATAAGATTCAGGCCTATGAGATAAAGATTCTCTCTTTAATCAGCAGAGAGAAATTAGGAGAAGCCGTAGAGACGGGCTTGAAAATTCTCAAACAATTAGGGGTGGTGCTTCCTGCTAAGCTGAGTAGGTTCAAGCTGAAAAATGAGACCCGAAAAATAAA
>JBCDBC010000186.1:0-7751 GCA_039184535.1 Bacteroidota bacterium
ATTTTCTCTGGTTCAGTTAAGAAAAAAGGTCTCTGAGAAGCAATTTGCCTAGATAAGACGGTTACGATTTTCTATTTCAAGCAATAAAAATCCTGTGGGGCAGCTATCCCTCAGGATTTTTTTATATTTTCATTTTCCCAAGTTTATATTCTATTGCTGTGAAGAAAGTTCTACTCAACCTAATTTTCTTTTCTATTTCTTATACGATCTCTGCCCAGCATATGGTTACGATGACCATAGATTATGATATTTCTTTTGAGGGTAAGGTAGACTATTACACTTTTAGGGGTCTTCTCCCATTTAACTATTATAATAAGCAAGAAATCCTGGATATAAGATTTACACCAGAAGATCCTATTATTCTCAAGAATGATACTATCTGGTATTTTGAGTATAGATTAGACAAGACGCCCAAAAGTAAAAAGTTTCATATCCAGGTAGAGTATGATGTTGCCCTCTATGATTATGACCTGAATACGGCTATGGAGCTAAACCATAAAATTCTAGATAGTACAGCTTTTTCATTTCTGCCTGGAGAAGATGGGAAAAGACCTCCTAAAAATATCCGAACTGCTTTAGCAGAATTTGAAGAAGAGGATAATCTGGAAATGGTTAAAAAAATCCATCAGTTTGTCATTGATACATTGGAGTACAAGCGTAAGTTTTCTGGCCAGTGGTTGACTCCCTCTCAAACCTTAAAAAGGAAAGGGGGAGTATGTGCGCATTATGCCGAGTTATTCGTAACCCTTTGCCGAGAAAAGGGCATTCCCGCTAGAAGCGTCGACGGACTAGTTGCAAGGACTGGAGATAATGTATACCACGGATGGGCGGAGGTATATCTTGAACAATATGGTTGGGTCCCTTTTGATCCTACACATGCAGAAGGGAGTAGTCTTACCTCTTTCTACAATCTGAAAAATAATCGAATTTATTACTATTACGGAGGAATGAATAAGGCCTTTGGAGATCGTCTCTGGAAACATTGGTGGAAAAGTTCCGATTATAGTAATTACGCCATGATCCACGTGGAGTCTAACTACACATCTTCCTTTGACTCTAGAGATATGTTACTAGAAGGAGCCAGATTATATAACCGTCATCATTATGATTCAGCCTTAGTGATATTTGATAAACTTATTCAGTTTAACAAAGAAAATCCCAGGTACACTACCTTTAAAGCTATGATTTTGGCCCGTCAAGGCAAGTTTGAAGAAGCAGAAGCCTGGTTCGGGTATACATTCAAGTCCATGAAGGTAGATTATCAGAAAGCTCATTCGAATTACAGCTACGGAAATTTCCTTGCGCTTAAAGGAGAGAAAGAACTAAGCATTCTTTATTTGAGGAAAGCCTTGGAATTAGGGTTTGAAGATGTAGAACACATCAAGGCTGATGAAGACCTTATTTCTCTTTATGATCACCCGGATTTCCAGGCTCTGATTGCAGAGTATGAGACAAAACTTCAGGAAGAAAGCTTAGAATAACTCCTTTAGTCCTTTAGGATAATACCTTCTTTGTTTTTAGAAAATAGATGATTTTGGTCTCCTTATAATTGAAAAGGAGTAGCTGACATAAGAAAGGGTGTCAGCTACTCTAATCCATTATGAATATTCTCTGCTCAGCCAGTTGCGGGTAGCGAGGAGCTTATTTTTCACCTCTCCTATGCTTTCCCAGATTCTGCCTTCTTCTCCATGTTCTATCCCACAGTACCCTCTATACCCAGCTTCCAGCACAATTCTCATCATTTTTTCATAGTCCAGGTCCGAGCTGTTCCCCTTATCATCCCATACTGTGGGTTTTACACTTACGCCTTTAGCTAAGGGCATGAGTTCTGCAGTTCCTCTGTAAGAATCATATGAAACGGCCTTTTCTCCATCTTCTGCACGTTGAATTCGGAAGTTGCCGAAGTCTGGTAGAGTTCCTACTCTGTGATGGTCAGCCATCCGCATAACGCCCATTAACCAGGGGGCATAGCTGGAATGTCCACCATGGTTTTCTATGATGACATTGATACCGGTAGTATCTGCATAGGTACATAGCTTGTGTAACCCATCAGCTACCAGCTTCATGGACTCATAAAAGTTGATGGGACGGCTTCCAAAAGTTCCACTGCTATAACCGTTGACTCTGATAGAGTGGCAACCGAGGTACTTAGCGGCATCTACCCATTTTTTATGATTCTCTACTGTTAGGTTGCGGTCCTTTTCTTTTGCAGCACCTAATTGACCTTCTCTGTCGCACATGATGAGCAGGGAGGTTACCCCTTCTCCATCTGCCCTGGTTTTCATTTCTTTCAGGTAAGCGGTATCCTCAGCCTTATCCATGAAGAATTGATTGACATATTCTATGGCGCCTATGCCATGCTTTCTGGCATCTACCGCAAAGTCCAGGTTATCCATCTTACCGCTAAAGAGCAGCTTATTAAGGGACCATTGTGCCAGGGAAATATCAAAAATGGGTTTTTCTGAGGTAGAAGCGAGTGTATCCATAGCTAATAGAATGCCTGCTGAAGTGATAGCAGAGGTTTTTAAGAATGTTCGTCTATGAAAAGTTGTCATAAGGATATGATTTGTGTGAAGTCTTGTCTTAGCTGATTTCCCAACCTTCTCTATAATCTCTGTTCAGAAGGGCATTGGCTTTTTCGTCATTGGTAATCTTTGTGTTCTCCGAGTCAAAGACAATCTTTTTTCCTGCTCTGAGAGAAACTGCACCCAGATTGACCATGTCAGTAACAGCACCTGCATACCTAAAACTTCCGGGAGATTCTTCTCCAGACTTGATGGCACGCACCCAGGTATCGGAACGCCTTTCCGGCTTAGATTTATCATACTTTTTGTTGCCCTGATAGGCTTTCATCTTTTTAGCAGGGATAATTCTGGGATTATCTCCTTCAAATCCCGCGAGAATTTTTCCCTGATCCCCTACAAACATCAGTCCTTCTGCTGCTATGTCTTCTCCATCCTCTTCCAGCTCTTCTGGTGCAAAAGGTTTCATGCCTCCATCATACCAATACAAATCAAAAGCTGGTAGGCTCTCCTGCTCAGGGAACTGGAATTTGTACATACAGGAGTAGGGGAAGGCTTCCTTGTTATTGACAGGCCTACATACGTTGTTTACTGTGGTCCGGTATTGGGTGCCATATGCTTTGGCCGTTAGCGGAGCTGTATTGATGCCAAGCGTTCTAAACAAAGGGAACATACTGTAATGGCCCATATCTGCAATACTGCCCCCTCCGAAGTCATACCATCCACGGAAGACATTATGGGTATAATGAGGATGGTAGGGCCTGTCTTTTTCTGGCCCAAGCCAAAGCTCCCAGTTAAAGTTTTCAGGGATAGGCATAGATCCTTCTGGTTTTCCCATGTATTGGGGCCAAACCGGACGGAAACTCCAGTTATGGATTTCCTTTAGTTCTCCTATTACTCCGTCATCTATCCATTGCTTGATGAGTTTATAGGTGGACTTATCCTCCCATGCCATTAGATGGGTTCTCACATCATAAGAAGTAGCTCCAGCTATGACCTTTCTGCCTTCTATTAGTCTATTAGAAATGGGCTTATGAGTAATAACATGTATGCCCTTTTTCATTGCCTCCAGGGCCATCCAACCATGATGATGGTCAGGTGTCATGATCTTGATGGCATCTATATCTGTTTCTTTATCCAGCAGTTCACGGAAATCCTCATAGGAGGATACGCCTTTAAACTCATCCTTCTTGAGATTTTTGGCGTAGTAGTCGGAAACGTATTGCTGGGCGATGTCTCTTCCTCCCGGAATTCCTTTGATGGAGCTACCCCAGCTGGAATCTTTGAGCGTCTGCCGCATATTTGCTAGCAATCCTTGAGGGGACCAGTCCAGGTAGTCAGTACTGAATTTGTTGACATCACAAACAGATATGACTTGCACCTCCTTGTTCTGCAACATATCTTTCATTTCTCTCAGCCCCTGGGTACCACAGCCTATATTGGCTACAGTAATCCTGTCAGATGGAGGCGTATATCCTCTTCCTAGCACACTTCTGGGCACTATGGTGAAGGCAGCCGTAGATTTGGCTACTGTTCCCATAAATTTTCGGCGGTTTAGAGATTTTTTGGTGTTCATAAGCAACGGTAGTATTGGTCTTTCTTAAGTAGAGACCCTAAGTTCCAAATGAAACTAACTAAGACTTGTCCATCGTTATAAAAAGCAGCTGCCAGCCTTGAATCCACGAAAGAGGATGGTTATACTTCGGACTCAAACCTGCATCTATAGAATCTGGATATAAGCTTAAATGAAAATGAAGAAATTCCTGTTTGATACTACCTCTGAAAATAAGGCGAGTCTAGGCCTTTTTGTATTACGCATAACCTTTGGCTTAACCATGGCATTTTCTCATGGGTATCCTAAGATGATGAAGTATAGTGCCATGAGTGAGAAATTTTATGATCCCTTTGGGATAGGCAGTGCTGCCAGCCTGATTTTGGTAATTTTTGCTGAAGTGTTTTGCTCTATTCTATTGGCATTAGGACTCTTGACCAGAGGGGTACTCATCCCATTACTGATTTGTATGCTGGTGGCTGTCTGGATGAAGCATGGGGGAGACCCATTTGGGAGAAAGGAGATGGGCTTGCTGTATACATTCGTGTATGTCGCCCTTATGATTACTGGCCCAGGGAAGTACTCTCTAGATGCAAGAATCGCAGAAAAAGTGTAAATTAGAGGAAAGATCTTTCAATGGCTATTACCAGTATAAATCAGCTTGATCCTACTAAAATCTATTCCTACGCAGATTATCTGACATGGGTATTCCAGGATAGACTGGAATTATTGAAGGGGAAAGTAGCCCTGATGTCTCCTGCTCCTAATTCAGGACATCAGCAAATTTCTATGAACCTCACCAGACCAATGGTGAACTATTTTTATAAATCTACTTGCCAACTCTTCGCTGCTCCCTTTGATGTTCGGCTTCCACAAAATGGCGAAAATGAGGATAGTAAAATCTATACTGTCGTCCAACCAGACTTATGTGTGATTTGTGATTCTTCTAAAATAGATGATAGGGGTTGTCTGGGTGCACCTGATATGGTAGTAGAAATTCTTTCTCCAGGAAATACCCAACGAGAAATGAATGAGAAGTTCTCTCTGTATGAAAGTGCTGGGGTAAAGGAATACTGGATCGTGACTCCTATGACAGAATCTGTACTTGTGTATGAATTATCAACTGAAGGAGTGTTTATAGGGAAAAAACCTCTTACCTCGGCTGAGATACTAACTACTCCGCTCTTTCCTGGGCTGTCTATTTCATTAGAAGAAGTTTTTGCTATTCCACCCGGGATGAATTAATTACTCCCAACTAAATTCACCGCTTGTATTGATAGTTCCTACACCTTCAAGGCGAGTATTCACACTTCCTGAAAGGAACCACTCCGTCATAGCAGCACGCATATAACGTGAGCCATAGTCATACATCATCACATGCCCCGTATTCTCCACGGTAAGATGGATCTTTTGAGGAGAGGCTAACATATCGTTGTAAAGGCTTAGCCCTAAATCTGAACGTAGTGGAAGAAGGGGATTGAGAATTCTGTCATTTTCCCCACTGAGAATAAGGCATGGCAAGCTTAGCTGTTCCAGATCAGATCTTTGGAAACCATATAGCTGGAGACTGGGATATCTACTGCCTCCACTTCCCCAACTTTGCCCCAGACTATCTAGTTCCTTTATCGTTTGCCAAACGGTTGGATTGATTTGAAGGTCCCGCTGTGAATCTGTAAACAGATCATCATTCAGTCTATCTAACATGACATTTTCTGTGGTAATCTTCATCGGAAACCCATTAGCTGGGATGTTTGAGGGAGTTAAATCAAAGGAGAAATATCTGGCTGCTCCTTGTACACCAACCTTCTCAATATTTTCAGGGTGAGTCATGGCATAGTTCAGGGTGCGGATACCTCCAAGGGACAAGCCATATATATGAACCTTGGATACTTTTCTGGTCTGTTTAATGAACTCTACCACTGTATCAATCTCGTCTAATTCTGAAAAGCCAGTAGTCATAGTAAAGGGATAATCCGCCTCACAAGGTGTTAATCCCAATGCTTCCTGGTCATCAGGAGAAAGATTGCAGGGATTGTCCATAGGAGCTGGATAGGAAGATTTTCCATACCCTATGAAATCAAAAGTGAATACGTCCAGCCCTTTATCAGCCAGGGACTCCATGATGCTATAATCTTCATAAGGGAGGTCATAAGAAGAGATGGAAGGGGTAATGGTAGCATGTACCAGAAGAACCACCTTACCTGTGAAGCTAGCATTCAACAGGGTGCTGTCCTTTACTTTTTCTCTTACATAGATCTGATAATTCTCTCCCTCCAGATTAGGAATAGTGGAGCTGTGAGGAATCATATACTCTTCTAAAAGGATAGTCCCATTGATGGTTTCCTCTGGAGGGGTAATGATTTCTTCCTCACATGAGAAAAGACTGAGAGAGCAACATAGCAGGCAAAAAAAGCGAAGCTGTTTCATTTTCCTGGCGATTACTACTCATAGAACGAAAAGATGATTTTTTAGGTATCAATCTCAGGCATTCTCTTGAGTCTTCAACCTTTCTCTTACCTTTGATGTTTACTATCCAAATAACACCCATATGCCCAACCGTCTAAGTCAGGAAAGTAGTCCCTATTTACTTCAGCACGCCAATAACCCCGTAGACTGGTACCCATGGGGAGAAGAAGCCCTAACCAAAGCCAAAGAAGAGAATAAACCCATTTTGGTAAGTATTGGCTATGCAGCCTGCCACTGGTGCCATGTAATGGAACATGAGTCATTTGAAGATGAGGAGGTAGCCAAGCTGATGAATGAGCGCTTCGTGAACATCAAGATAGATAGGGAAGAAAGACCAGACATAGACAAGATCTACATGGACGCCGTCATGATCATGACAGGGAGAGGCGGCTGGCCTCTAAATGCCATAGCCTTACCTGATGGAAGACCCATATTTGGGGGGACTTACTACCCTAAAGAGAATTGGATGGATATTCTAACCCAGGTATCTGATATGACCCGTCAAAACCCCCAGAAAACGTTGGAATATGCTAACAATCTGGAGCAGGCCATACTGGATGGGGGAGACCTGCATAAAGCTCACAAAGCCTTCTCTCTGACAGAAGGAGAGTTAAATGACATGGTGGCCCACTGGATTAACAATATGGACAGCAAGTATGGAGGGAGAAAGACCCAGGCCAACAAGTTCCCCCTTCCCATGAATAATCTCTTTCTCCTGAGATGTGCCTTTCTCATGGAGAAAAACGGAATGGAGCTGGCTGACCAGGTACAACATGCGGCCAATACTACCTTGGAGAAGATGGCTCTTGGGGGAATCTATGATCAGGTGGGGGGAGGCTTTGCCAGATACTCAGTAGACGCTTTCTGGAAGGTGCCTCATTTCGAAAAAATGCTGTATGACAATGGGCAGCTCATGAGCCTGTATAGTGAAGCTTACCAGGCGGAGAAGGATAAATCTTCTGCAAGCGCACAGCTTTATAAGCGGATGGTCTTTCAGTCTTCCGACTTCATGGAAAGAGAGCTTACCTCTCCTGAGGGAGGTTGTTACTCTTCTCTAGATGCTGATAGTGAGGGTGTGGAAGGGAAGTTTTACGTATGGTCCTTTGATGAGGTAGACTTGATCTTAGGAAAGAAAGGGAAACTCTTCTCAGACTACCATAATATCCATCCCTACGGTAACTGGGAGGGCTCCAATATTCTCTTTGCATTGG
>JBCDBC010000187.1:0-7723 GCA_039184535.1 Bacteroidota bacterium
GCTTGACAGGCATTCCTTAACTAAGCAAGAAAAAATAGTTAATGGAGTGACCATGTGTATACAGGACAGAATGCTGTCTTACGGTGATATTCTTCCTTCCGTAAATGAGCTTTCTTCCAGTTTAGGATTTGCCAGAGAGACGGTAGTCAAGGCCTATGGAGAACTAAAGAACAGAGGTATAGTCAACTCCAAACATGGGCTGGGTTATTTTGTAGCTAATGAAACTGCAGACCAGAAGCTAAGCATAGCCCTGGTACTATATGGCTTCCAGACCTTCCAGCAGGACTTTTATAATAAGTTTCGCAAGTGCCTGGGAGATAAGTACCATATAGATGTATTCTTCCATCACAATAACATCCACGTTTACGAGTACATTCTAAACTCTATTAGCAGTAAGTATGGGATGTATGTAGTAGCTCCCATTCAATCTAATAAAGCACAGCACCTCTTATCCAGATTTCCAGATGACAAACTGCTCATCATTGACCGATATCAGGATCAGGGAGAAAAGGTATCCTGTATAGCGCAGGAGTTTGAGTATTCTTTATCCTCCGTTTTTGAATCTCTCCTCCCCCAAATTCAAAAATTCTCTCAGGTAGTCTTGTACTTCAAAGAAGGTCTGGACTATCCTAAGGGCATCTTCAATGCCGTAACAGAATTTTGTGAGGGACAGAGTATACCGCTAAAAGTACATGGAGAATTTGATGAGGCCCACATGAAAAAAGATCAGCTGTTTTTCACGGTGGGAGACACTGATCTATGGCAGGTGCTCAAATCATCAAACGCTAAACAGTTTGAACTGGGAGAGGATATTGGCATTCTTTCTCATAATGATTCTCCAGTAAAAGAAATCATAGCAGGAGGCATTACCACCTTCTCTACAGATTTCAAACTGATGGCTGAAAAAGCAGCTGATTTTATTTTAACCAGAAACCATACAAATATGATTATACCAAGCGAACTCATTAGACGAAAATCCCTATAAAAAAGGTGCGCACCACAAAGTATTGCCGTACTCGTGGTGCGCTAACACATTAATTTAAAATTAACGTATCATGATCTTACTAAACTATTCGCTAGGGTTTAATTATCCAAATAGGATAATTAGGCCACTTCTCCTGTATATTTTCCTGTCCTGCAGTAGTTTCCTTGCATTTGGACAGACAAGCCTAAGCGGAACGATTGTCGATGAATTTGGATCAGCTGTGACTGGTGCCAGAGTTGTCGTAGTTGGTGCACAGGTAGGTGCCATCGCTGATGCAAATGGCGCTTTTACCATAGAGGTACCAGCAGGATCCAATGAAATTCAGGTTTCCCTTTATGGATATATCACCCAGACTATAGGGCTGGATGGCCGTACAGAACTCGCTATCACTATGGTATCTGACAATGTGTTAGATGAGGTAGTGGTAGTAGGATATGGAACCCAGAAGAAAAGTGATCTGGTAGGTTCCGTAGCATCTATTGATGGGAAAGAATTGAAATCCCTGGTTGTAGGTAATGCTACTTCAGCCTTACAAGGTAAAATGGCGGGTATCCAGATTGAGAATAATGGAGGTGCCCCCGGTGGAGCTGCCAATGTATTTGTACGAGGAGTGAGCTCCTTAACTAACTCCTTCCCCCTTTACGTGATAGACGGAACTTTTGCCGACAACATGAATTTCCTGAACCCCAAGGACATTGAGTCCATTGAGGTGTTGAAGGATGCTTCTTCTGCTGCCATCTATGGTTCTCGTGCAGCCAACGGAGTAGTGATCATCACTACCAAGAGAGGCTCTAATGATGGAAGAACCCGTATCACCTTTGACTCGAGAATTGGGGTGGAATCTGCCTCTAATATGCTGGATCTTCTGAATGGAGAAGAATTCACTCGCTATAGAAATCAGTTGGAAGCTAATGATGGAACGGGATTCGTTCTGCCTTCTAATCTTCCCAGCACAGACTGGCAGGACCTTTCTCTAAATTCAAGCCTGATTCAAGACTATGGATTGTCTATCTCAGGAGGTACGGAGAATGCCAAGTACTTTATCTCAGGTAACTTCTATGATCAGGAAGGAATACTGGTAGGGTCAGGTTTCCAACGGTTAAATGGTCGTGCGAATAGCCAGTTCAAACTAGGGAAACTTACCATCAACCAATCTCTCTCTTTAGTTCAGTCTGACCTTCAGGAAAACAACTGGTTTGGCTTTGATGGAGCTACTGCCCCTATCCTGGCTGAGAATGTAGCTGGAAATGAGGGTGGATTTGAAGCCCCGGAGTTTAGCGTGCACAACTTTGGGGGAATCAACAAATATGCTCAGGCAGTTCTGGAAGACAATAACCTAAACTCCAAAAATGTATTAGGTAACGTCAACTTCGCCTATGATATCGTGGAAGGACTTACGGTTAAGATGAACTTCGGGATAGACTACCTGAATGAATATTCTCGCGTATTTACGCCTACCTTCTTCATGAGTAATTCTGATGCGGTATTTAATGTAAATGACCAGAATGACTTATCAGAAGTAAGAGGAGAAACGCTATTGACAGTGTGGGAGCCTACTGTTTCTTATAATACGGACATAGGGGAAAGAAGTAGCTTCAACGCAGTAGTAGGATACACTGAGCAGAAGATCGATTTCAGAAACTTGGGTCTTTACACGCAGGGACTTCCTTCAAACAACATTAGGGTATCTGGTGCTGCCGCTCCTGCCAATGTGCAGAACATCGCAGGTGTGAACAATATCAGTGGACTTCGCTCCCTATTCGGTAGGATCAACTATAACCACCAGGATAAGTATCTGATCCAGTTTACCATGAGAAGGGATGCCACTTCTAAATTCTCTCCTGATTTCAGAGTAGGATACTTCCCTTCAGTATCTGCTGGATGGAAAATTCATAATGAACCCTTCTTCTCTCAGAGTGGCATCATGAATCGCTTTAAGCTACGTGCCGGATATGGAACATTGGGATCACAAAACATTCCAGATTACTCATACCAGTCGGTATTTGGACTTACCTCTAATACTTCTTTTGGAGGAGCTCTTCAAACCGGATATGCACAGACAGCCTTTGCACTGGAAGATTTACAGTGGGAGGAAGCCAGAACTTTCAATATTGGGGCTGATTTAGGATTCTTCAATGACAGATTCCTACTCTCTTTAGAGTATTATAATAAGGATGTATCTGATGTATTGGTTGGGGTTAACCTCCCCTCTACGGCAGGTACCAGTTTACCAGTTATCCGTAATGCCGGTTCTATCAATAACTCCGGCTTTGAGATTGAAGCCAAGTACAGAAGCCTCAACGTAGGAGACTTCAGATATGAGATAGGATTCAATCTCGGTACTTTTAACAGTGAGATCACTGAGCTACCCAACCCCATCATTGGGCCTTCTACCAGTGAGGACTTAACCCGTGTGAACAGATTCATTGAAGGAGAAGCTCCTGGTGTTTACTGGGGATTCATCATAGATGGCGTATATGCTGATCAGGCAGCTATAGAAAGTGATCCTAACATAGCTAATGATCCTTTAAGAAAGTCTCTTGTTCAGCCAGGTGATTTCATCAGAAAGGATATAAACGGCGACGGTGAAATAGACGCTGAGGACCAGACGGTATTAGGAGATCCAACACCTGACTTCATCTACGGGATTAATTTCTCAGGTACCTATAAGCAATTTGATTTCAGCTTATTCTTCAATGGTGTTCAGGGGAATGAGATTTATAACCTCAATAAATTCTTCAACATTTTCTGGGCTGATGACAACAAGCTATCTGATGTCCTTAATGCATGGACGCCTGATAACAGAAATACCAATATCCCAAGATCTACTACCCTGGACCAGGCTGAAAACAGAGCCCCTTCTTCCTTCTTCGTAGAGGATGGTTCTTACCTACGCTTGAGAACACTGGAAATAGGATATACTGCCCTTAGCGGGAAAGAAAGTGGACCTATATCTGATTTAAGGTTCTTCGTTACAGGACAGAACCTGTTCACTATTACTGATTATAGTGGCTATGATCCTGATGTATCTTCTACCAATGGTGGACGTGCAAACAGAGACTCCGGTTTCTTCGGTAACAGACAAGATGTGAACCCATTACTGGGTAGAGGCCTGGATGCAAGAGCCTATCCTAATGCTCGTGCCTTCATTTTAGGTGTACAAGCTACTTTCTAACACAAACAGAAAAACCTTTTTTACAATGAAAAAGAATAGAATTTTATATACCTCAGTCATACTAGTTCTGCTCTGTTTCTCGAGCTTGAGCTGTAGTGAGAATTTACTTGATCAAGTAAATACGAACACCGTCTCCACAGGGAACTTCTGGCAAACAGAAGAAGATGCCCAGCGTGCAGTTAACGGTATGTTCCACCCCATCACCAATACTTTCTTTTGGGGAAGAATCATACACACGGGTGCTATGTTACGCTCGGATGCCTTTAACATTCGTCCTTTTGGGGTGAATACGGCTATGTCTACCCTACAGGGAACACCTGGCGTTGCCAGATGGGCTACTGAAATCTGGCAGGAGCCTTATAAGGCGATCTATAGAGCTAATGCCATTCTGGAGAATGTTACGGATGACATTCCTAACTCCAACTTATACACAGGACAGGCTTACTTTATGAGAGCATTTGCTCACTGGTACCTGGTAAATTTATTCAGAAATATTCCGCTAGTAACCAAGACGCCAGAAACAAATGAAGAGTTCTTCCCTACTCAGGCTACTCCTGAGCAGGTATGGGCACAAATCATTTCAGACCTGGAACAGGCAGAAGCTTTACTACCTACTTCATGGAGTGGTAGCGCTGATCTGGGGAGACCTACTTCTGGTGCTGCTACAGCCCTAAAGGGAAAGTCTCATCTCTACATAGGAAACTGGGCTGAAGCTGAAGCCGCTTTCAACAGAGTAATTGGTAGTGGTACTTACAGCCTTCTTCCTCCTGAAAGCTATCAGGATAACTTTGGGCAGGTAAATGAGAATAATATTGAGTCCGTATTTGAGCTTCAGTACTTAGGCCAAGAAGCATTCTCATGGGGAGTAGACCTTCCTGGTGTAGGAACCATGGGGAATTTCCACATTGACTACGCCCCTCCTACCAAATCTCCGGACCAGTCTCACTTCGTGAACGCATGGGTAAGGGATCTGTTTGAGGCTAATGGAGAAACCGTAAGAAGAGATGCTACCCTGGCATATGACTACCCTGGATCACTAGGATATGGAGGACTTCCTTTCCTGGATGATTTTGCTGGGGATATAGACGTAGCCAATACAGATGGTATGGAGCCAATTTTCACCAAAAAGTATGCTGGCTTAGACATAGGGACCAGGGACCAGGTAGACTTCCTGGGAACTAACGTGGGGAACAACTGGCGCATCATTCGCTATGCGGATGTTCTGCTGATGATGGCAGAAGCCATGAATAATCAGGGAAAGACGGCTGAAGCTATCGCTTTTGTTAATCAGGTACGTGAGAGAGCGCAGGTAGCTCCCCTTTCTGGGCTTTCTCAGGCTGACTTAACCCAAGCCATCATTGATGAAAGAGTACTGGAACTTACAGGAGAAGGACACAGATTCTTTGACCTGGTTAGATGGGGACTAGCAGATGATTACCTGGGAACTACTTCTCTCCATGGTGATCACCCAAAGTCTCTAAGTGGTGGAACCTTCCAGGCAGGCCGTGATGAGTACCTGTGGATTCCTGTTTCGGAGATTAGTTCTAATGATAAGCTGGTGCAAAATCCCGGTTATTAATTCGAGTAGTAGGGATTTAATTATTTCATTTCAGAACATCCCCTGTTTTCAGGGGATGTTTTTCCTCTCCTTCTGAGGCCACACATAAATCAGAAATTATTTGTCAAAGTGGAAAAACATACTTATTAGTTTATCTACGCCCCGTTTTGATAAGGTAATTTCGTTTGGGAAGACACATATCTTGTACTTACGCCCTAAGTATACTTAACGCAAACACCTAACAGTGAAAATGCTATCAGAAAAACCATTTTCTAATCTTGACAGAACTCCTCGTATTCAGGAAGCTGTTGAAGAAATATATGACCTCATAGTTATTGGAGGAGGTATCACTGGAGCGGGCATAGCTCTGGATGCTTCTCTAAGAGGATTGAAAACCCTGCTGGTGGAGAAAAATGATTTTGCCTCTGGTACCAGCAGCAAATCCACTAAGCTCATTCACGGTGGGTTAAGGTACCTGAAGCAGTTGGAATTTGGGCTAGTGAGAGAAACAGGGCTGGAACGCTCCATAGCGCATGAAAATATCTGTCATTTGATACATCCGGAAACCATGCTACTCCCCATAGTGGATGGAGGGACATTCAACCAGTTTTCTGCGGGCCTTGCCATACAGGTATATGATTTCCTGGCAGATGTCTCTGCCTCCCAGAAAAGGAAAAAACTGAATAAATCTCAGGTCCTGGAAATGGAACCTAATCTCTCCTCTGAGGGACTTAAATCAGGCATCGCATATGCTGAGTACCGGACGGATGATGCACGACTCACCATAGAATTGGTAAAATCTGCCAGAAGGCAGGGAGCCGAAGCTTTCAATCATATGGCAGTAGGAGAGTTCCTCTATGAGGAAGGGAAGGTAAGTGGAATTGTCTGTAAAGATATGCTGACAGACCAATCTCATTCTTTCCGGGCGAAAATGGTGGTAAGTTCTACAGGCCCATGGGTAGATAAGGTTCGCCTCATGGATCAGAATACTGCCAAGCAGAATTTACACCTTTCCAAGGGAGTCCATATTGTGGTTTCGGCAGAAAAACTACCCATTAAGCATGCCATCTACTTTGATGCATTTGATGGGAGAATGATTTTCTCCATCCCCAGAGAGGGTGTTGTATACATAGGGACCACAGATACTACCTTCGAAGGAAAACCGGAAAATCTGTACTGCACAGAGCAAGATGCCAACTACCTCTTGAGAGCCGTTAACCATATGTTTGACGTACCGGAAATCACTTTAGATGATATAGAATCTACCTGGACAGGATTAAGGCCCCTTATCCAAAAACCAGGAAGGTCTGCCTCAGAATTATCCAGAAAGGATGAGATTTTCATCTCTGATACAGGGCTTATCTCTATTGCAGGAGGAAAGCTCACCGGCTTCAGAAAAATGGCTAAACGTATCGTGGACCTGGTCCTGAAAAAACTTCCAGAGAAGTCCTTTGTGCCTTGTAAAACCAAACGGTTCAAGATTCACGCAGAGCCCTTCGAAAGCTATGGAGATTATAAAAGTTTTGCTCGGAACCTCTACCATGAATCTAAGGAGAAAGGATTAACAGAATTTCAGGCTACCTACCTCACTACGACTTATGGAAAACATGCTGCTCCCATCATTGACGCAGCTATTTCTCAGGAAGAAGGAGAGCTTGAAAATAGATTAGTAAAAGCACAGTTGGCCTTTTGCACCCAGTATGAATCTGTATATCACCCCTCTGATTTCTTTGAGAGGAGGACGGGATGGCTATACTTCCAGGTTCATCACCTGAGGAAGCATTTACCAACTATCATCGGAGAATTAAGCCACTTATTTAAGTGGGATACAGATACCCAAACCAACTGAGGTACTCAGCTATAAGGCCAACCAGTAGGCTTATTACTGACCCACCAACCCATCCAACTACTCAGGTAGGTAGTCATCGAGATAGTTAGCTATCGAGCTTGTCTGGATGCCAACCTACCAGTTTGCTAGCTCATCAGTACATAAATAAAACAGCCA
>JBCDBC010000188.1:0-7691 GCA_039184535.1 Bacteroidota bacterium
CTTTCTCTCGGATAAGATCCTGGTTAAGAATATGCGTATGCATTCCCTTTGCCAGGGTAAAGATGATTCTATCTTTTTGAGCTGGAATGAGCCCCTGTCCCCAAATAGGTCTTCTCACTACCGGACGGAACAGCATCCTGATGGCAATATAATTGGTCCCGTATCCTATGAGCCCACTTACGGAAACTATAAACAGCGCATCTATAATCCAGCTATAGGAAGTGTAAAAGCTTTGAACACCTTCTAACGGCAGGTTGGATACGGCAAAGCTGGAAGCAAACAGCACCATACATAAGTAGGGACTGATTTTCAGTAACTCAAGAACGATTTTTTTACGAAAATCAACGGTATACCTATTAAATGAAGCCTTATCAGAATTGGCATCATTTTTCTGAAATATATCCTGAACCGGGAAGTGTTGTTTTAAGTATGTCTGCAAATCATCTTTCATGCGCCTACGCTAATGGCAGGGTAATTTCCCTGCACCTCCATAGATAGTTATTCGACAAGATAATACTGTTGGTTTCGCTTCTCAAAAAGAATAGACAAATCCCATTTGATGTAGATCCATCTTTCCATCTCCCTAGAATTAAGGGTAATCTGCTCTCTTCCTGCGGGTTCACCGTACTGTACATACACTTTCCCACGATCTGAGTTCCAGTCTTCCCCTGAATCAGCAAGGTACAAATCCGCTTCAAAGATCCGCTGGTAAAAGAGTTCCATCTGATCTTTGGCTTTTTCCTCCAGTATTCCTTCGGTCTTTCTTTTTCCATATAGACGTTGCCAGGCCCAATTAAATGCTTTTTCTTGTTCGCCCTTATCACTTAAGGCCAGCAATGAATCTATGGTCTCGGGTAAAAAAGTCCCATATTTCATCATGCTGATGGATGTAGATAGATCCTGGTAAATCCGCTGCTTAATACTCCCTTCAATGAAAAAATTGAAGGTTTTCTCTCCCAGAGTATTCCCTGCATTATCACGTACATAGATCACCAGTTGGTAATCTCCTTCTTCCAGACCAGCTATGTTAAACCAGTCACTGTATACCCCTTTGCGGCCAACCATAACCACTTCCCCTTCTTTTTCTTTCTCTGAAGTATAAGTAAAGGCATTCTCACTTATCCCTCCCGGGTTCTCTTTGAAAATGACAGCACTGGCCCTCATAGATTGCGCCCTGCTTCCATAAATCTCTATATAACAGGAAACTCTCTGGCTATCCGGCACGAAAGAGGGGTTGATAGTAGGTCCTATTTGTGTCAGGGGAGTGTAAGGAGAAATGTCCTGATAAGAGATGAGAATATCCGAGAGGGAATTTCTGTCTGCTTTTGCCGTACTCTCAAAGGTTTGTTGAAAGAGATAATTCTCACTGATTTCCTTATCCAGAATATCCACAGTAATGTCGTAAGTCCCCTGTGGCAGGCGTGCATATTGAGTCAGTACTTCAGCTCCCTGCACCCTCACGCTCTGTTCTCTCTGGTAGAAAACCTGGTATGAATCTTTCAGTCTGACAGTAATTTCTACGCCTATCTCTTTGGGTATTTCTTTTTCTACAGGCTTATAGGACATGAGCAGCACGGCATTATCAGCTCCTCTCACCAAACTTTTCCAGGATACTTCCCACTGGGCGTAGGCATGAGAAGGGACAATTAGTCCCCATCCTAACAACAAGAGCAAAGGAATCCAGGAACGTATACGGTCATTCATGTGTATCAGACTACTTTGCCTATTAAATCGTACTCCATTGCGTCTGTAATCTCTACCTGGCTAAACTCTCCTATGGTAAGTCCTTCTCCGTAAATGATGACTTCATTATCTACTTCTGGTGAATCCGCTTCTGTTCTCCCTACAAAATAGCCATCTTCATGTCTATCAATCAGGCATTTCAGGACTTTCCCTTTCTTCTTTTGGTTAAGGGAGAAAGAAATATCCTGTTGGAGCTCCATAATCTCATCCTTGCGTTCTTCCTTTACTTCAGCCGGGATGAGATCTTCAAAGGCATCTCCTGCGTGTGTATTTTCTTCATGAGAATAGGTAAACACCCCTATCCTATCTATCGCAAACTCCTCTACAAAGTCCTTTAGAGCCTCATGATCCTCCTCCGTCTCTCCAGGGTGCCCTACCAAAAGGGTAGTCCTCACGGTAATATCAGGCACTCTTTCGCGGATATTCTGCATGAGGTTCACTGTACGTTTCTGGTTAATGCCTCTACGCATATGCTTGAGGACATTGTCAGAAATATGCTGAAGGGGGATATCCAGGTAGTTACAGATATTGTCTCTTTCTCTAATGGTATCCAGGATATCTAATGGGAAGCCGGAAGGATAAGCATAATGTAGGCGTATCCATTCAAGGCCCTCCACGTCTGATAGGCTCTTAAGCAGGTCATTCAGCTTTCTATCTCCATAAAGGTCTAAGCCATAGTATGTCAAATCCTGGGCTATCAGCATCAGTTCTTTTACTCCCTTTTTGACCAGAAAGCCGGCCTCATCTACCAAAGAATCTATGCTTCTGGATCTATGCTTACCGCGCATGAGGGGAATGGCGCAGAAACTACAGGGCCTATTACAGCCTTCAGCTATTTTCAGATAGGCATAATGCCCATCAGTAGTAGGATTTCTCTCCCCCACTAATTCGTGCTTATAATCTGCTCCCAGTTCAGTAACCAGGTCAGACATATCCTGGGTTCCGAAATACCTATTTACTTCCGGGATTTCAGTGATCAGATCATCCTTATAGCGCTCAGAAAGACAACCGGTAACGTAGAGCTTATCTATTTCTCCTCCCTCTTTTAGGGCAGCATACTGAAGAATGGTATTTACTGATTCTTCCTTGGCCCTGTCAATGAATCCGCAGGTATTAATGACCACTACATTGGCATCACTTCCAGACTCTTCATGCACCGTCTGCACACCACTCCCCTGAAGCTGGGCAAGCAATACCTCTGAGTCTACTGTATTCTTGGAGCAGCCCAGCGTAATAATATTGACTTTATCCTTTTTGGGGGATCTTGGTCGTTTAAAGGGTTTTGTTTGCATACCGCTAATTCACTCGCCGCTAGTTAACTCTCTTAAACATGGATTCTATAAATGCAAGGGGATCAAAGACCTGAAGGTCATCTATTCCCTCTCCTACCCCTATGTATTTTACCGGAATCTTAAACTGGTCCGCTACGCCTATGACTACGCCTCCTTTAGCTGTTCCGTCCAGTTTTGTCAGGGCCAAAGAAGATACCTGGGTAGCCTTTGTAAAGGCATCTGCCTGTACAATGGCGTTTTGGCCGGTAGAAGCGTCCAGTACCAGCAATACTTCATGCGGAACCTCAGGGACCAGCTTAGACATAGACCGCTTGATCTTGCTCAGCTCATTCATGAGGTTAATCTTATTATGGAGTCTTCCGGCTGTATCCAGGATGACTACATCATATTCTCCCTCAAAGCCTTTCTTCATAGTCTCATAGGCCACTGCTGCAGGGTCTGTGTGCATCCCTTTATCGACTATGTCTACCCCTACTCTCTCTGACCAACGGATCAACTGATCCACTGCCGCAGCTCTGAAGGTATCTCCGGCGCCTAATAAGACTTTCTTGCCATCCTGCTTGAATCGATAGGCCAGTTTCCCGATAGTAGTCGTTTTTCCTACTCCATTCACTCCCACTACCATAATGACATAAGGAAGAGGTTTTCCCTCATGCTGTCCTGTCTCCGGCACCTTAAAGCCGTCTACCGGTTCATCTCCATGGCTCTCTAAAATAAGCCGCTTAATCTCATCTTTCAGCAGAAAGTCTAATTCTTCAGCAGAGGTATATTTGTCTTTGGAAACTCTTTCTTCTATTCTCTCAATAATTTTAACGGTAGTCTTTACTCCTACATCAGAGGTAATCAGCACATCTTCCAACTCATCCAGCACTTCATCATCTACTTTACTTTTCCCGACTATGGCTTTACTTAGCCTGGAGAAAAACCCTTGTTTTGTTTTTTCCAGCCCCTTATCCAGCTTGTCAGTATTCTCCTTCTTCTTGAAAAAATTACTTAAGGCCATATTGCAATTCTTAGTAAGCCCGCAAATATACACTTTTCATACCACAAAAAAGAGGGCTCTTTTGTTGGAAAGTGTGTGAATACTAGGCTTATAGGTTATCAGCCAGTACACCTACCACCTTGTACAGCTTTTTTTCTCCTGTATCCTGACGGGTAACTTCGAAAACTATTGCATACATCCCTATGGCCGCCTTCTGATTATCCTCATCTCTCCCATCCCAAAACAGGGTCCCTTCTGTGGTACCAGGAAGGAAGTTTTGTTGAAGGACACGGATTTTTCTTCCATTGGGGTCGAAAATGTGCGCACGTGCATTAGCGCCCGTAAAATTGAAGTTGTAGTTGATGGCCAGCACATCATCTGTACCGTCTCCATTAGGAGAGAATACTTCTTTGGTGAGAAAGACTTCTTCCTCACCGGAGCCTGTATCCAGCTGTTGAGAGTTCTCATAGCCAGGTGTGGCAAAGTTCACGGTTCTGGCAGCAGAATGCCAATTGTTGGGGTCAGCCGCTGGTCTTCTCAAGGAAATTCTCTCAAGAGATACCCCCTTATCATCTTCCAGGGTGGGAAAGTGAAGATCATCCGAGTAAATGAATACGTCCAAGGCTGAAGAAACACCATCATTCACCAATATAGCCACTCCTCCTTCTGAGGCTGGGAAAGAGGGCAATGCTATGGCTTCTATAAAGCGTGCACCTACTGGCGGAGAATAGGCTTCCTGTTGAGCAGCCACATCTCGGGTAACACATAGTAGCCTTCCAGGAAGAAAGAGAAAGGACTGGTCTGTGATGGGGTCTTCATCCAGCAAGCTTCTATCTTCAGGATCTAATCTACCAATAGTAATATCTCGTAAGTCTATGATCTTATCTGAGGCATTATAGATCTCCACAAAATCGCTTCCCCCAGTCAAAGGATCAAAGAGGATCTCATTAATGAGAATATCACCCGCCTGAGGAAGAGAAGGAAGACCCAGAAGTTCTGTTACTGATAGTTCGTTGCCAGCACAGTCAGTTATCCCTCTTATCTGTAGTTCATACGTAACCTGATCCTGAAGTCCCTGGTCGAAGAGAAGGACTACCTGATCTGACAGATCTTCTGAAACGGAAATTGCTAAAGGATTCCCTATGTCCTGATTCAGTTCATAAGCCAGAGGATTATCCAATGAAACCAGATCCATGGGTTCATTGAAAAATAGTCTTAGGGTTACGGAATCTACTATTTCCAGGCTCACTACTGAAGGAGCATCAGCATCTATGAAATCCCCAGCTGTGGAATTGACTGTGCCGGGAGTACCGCCTGTAGTCGCATTTGAAGCTATCCAGTTCAGGGAATTATTACAATTCACGAAATCCGGGTCTATCCTTTCCAGGCTAAAGCCTCCATCATCCTTGTTGACATCCCTGTACCAGCTTCTCTCATAGCGGAGCTGATCTATCAGTACTCCATTGGCATCTCTCAGGCTAACCTCATCCTGAAGGATTCCCAGGTTAGGAAAGGAAGAAATACCTATTACGGGTCCAAAGGTCTGGTAGTCAGTAGTAAATTCCTCATCAGTGATGATGACGTAAGCACCTGGCGTAAGGGTGAAAGCGTCAAGAGTAGCTGATCTACTTGCATCTGAGAGCGTCCACCCACTCAGGCTAATGGCCGTACTACTTCTGTTATATAGCTCCACAAACTCCCCTGCAGGCAAACCAAAGGAAGGCTCAGGGTCAGAGAAAATCTCATTGATGACCACATCAAAAGGTTGGCCTTCTTTCCCTATGACCAGCTCTCTACTTTCTGAACTACTCATGACATTTCCAGAGCAGTCAGATACTGAAGAAATAGTCAGGCTGTACACTACCCCTGTATCCAAAACCGGGAAAGTAATAATGGCACAAAGAAAATCTGGTCCTTCTGCCATAGCTGAGGCAGGATTTCCCACTCCATTATCAATGCTATAGTTCACAGTCGTATTTAGGCTCCCTCCATCCATAGGCTCATTAAAGCATACCCTGGCAGAGGTAGCATCCAGCAAGCTCACTGACACCAGGGAAGGAGCAGTATTATCTGGCGTTTGATCAAATACACTGTTATGACTACCGGGCGTTCCACCCAGGCTTGCATTAGAGGCATTCCAATTAGAGATGGGGGCACAAGTCAGCTTATCCGGATTAATCAGCTCCAGGCTGAATCCGCCATCATCCTTATCTGGATCTCCATACCATGTTCTTAGGTATTCTACACTGTCAAGCAGGGTCCCCATATTATTTCTCAGGCCTATCTCATCTCCATTGTTAGACAAAGCTGGAAAGGGAGAAAGTCCTAATACATTTCCAAAGGCTTCATAAGAAGTAGCATTAGTTGTACTGCTTAAGATGATATATTCTCCAGGACTGAGAATGTAGGTGGGTAATTCTGCTACTGTTGTGCCATTGGAAAGGGTGTACTCGTTCAGGTCCAGGGTTTTATCACTTCTGTTATAAAGCTCTACAAATTCTCCTTCAGGCAAACCCGCTGAGGGATTCGGATCAGGGAACAGTTCTGAAATGATCAGATCTTTAAATTCTGCTACTTCAGGCTGAAAGAAGGAAAATGGCAGTATGACAGAAGTGCTCATGGCATTCTCAGCCAAGTCGATCACATTGTTTATGCTTATTTCATAGTCCGTTCCGCTCTGGAGAGGAGAAGCCAATTGAAGTTGAACTTCAGAAGCATTAGCCATATTCAAGCTGGCAGATGCAGGTGTGCCAATTCCATTATTGATGGAATAGTTAGTGGCTATTTCGGCAGAAGATGCTTGAAGGGGTTCCGAAAAACGGAGGGTTATGGTATTCTCCGAGTCTACGATTACTTCCTGCGGCTCAGGAGGGGTTACATCCGTGATGAATACATTGACGGCTACATTATCAAAGCTAAAGTCTTCTCTTCTACTGGCAGTATGTCTTACAAACACGCCAAAGAAAGCAGATTGGGTATACGTATTTTCCGTAGCCGTTCCCTGAGAAACAAAAGTGGCGGCTCCATTTTCTCTGGCTTGTACTTCCCAGTTCCCATCTCCATCTCTGCTCACGCGTACGGTAGCGTCTAATCCACTACCTGCTATTGGCTCACTCCCATCTATTAGTTCTTCTTCATCTAATCCATCTTGCCTGAAAAGATTAATTCCGTCGGAAGAACCTGACTCTCCTATTTCAATAAAATACCCATTCAGGGGTCCGCTAAGATCCGCCTGGTCAGCTACCAGGTAAACTCTGGCTTTATTAGATCCACTGGGGGCAAAAGACATATTGATGTCTATCAGCCATTCTACATTAGTAGCCAGTGTTTGTGGAGTACTGAGATAGATGATTTCACTGATGCTTTGGCCATTAGATTGGAGCTGAAAACTTTCATTCACCCTAAAGAGCGGATTATCTCCTGACCAAACGGGATTAGCGGTAAAATCTCCATCACTAAAATCATCTGTAAGCTGGGAGAAGCCCGTAGTTGAGGCTAACAGAATGAACGCCAGCAAAATGCAGCTTCTATTCTTCATGGGTTGCTTATGTGTGAGTCGGGTAGCAAGAAAAAGGATACTTTACGAGAATAACGACTTTACGCTAAGAATTAATAAAAATAGTCCAAAATACAGGAGACATTCCAAATTTCGGAATGTCTGGGTCTACCAGAAA
>JBCDBC010000189.1:0-7674 GCA_039184535.1 Bacteroidota bacterium
AAGATTCTGAGTTATTTAATTTACAAACAGATAACAATATGATGAACATAAATCCTGGCGCCCTGTATTTAAGTGGTTTTTCTATCACGGATTCAGGATATATTTTCATCCCCATAGCAGGTGGAGTTAAGGTAGGAGGCTTAAGTGTAGAAGAAGCTCGTCAAAAGATTCAGGATGAGATAGATAATTATACTTCTGCCTACGTGATTGTCAGTTTGGTAAGCTTTAAGGTATCCATAACAGGGGAAGTAGATAAACCTGGATACTACTACATTTATAATGACAGATTGACTATCCTGGAAGCCTTGGCGTTAGCAGGAGATTTTAAAGAATTCGCGGATAGAAGGAGGATAACCCTAGTAAGACAGCATGATGAGGGTTCAGATGTAGTCTTACTTGACATTACAGAACCTGAAATCATTCAATCCCCTTTCTTCTACCTGGAACCGAATGACCAAATTTATGTACCACAACTACAGATAAAGAATTCCAGGTCTAATCTCTTTAATGTAAATACAGTTGTGGGAGCCGTTTCAACAGCCTTAACCATCATCTTGCTAATCAGAAATAATTAATAGAACAATCACTAAGCATGAAAGAATCAACATTTGATTATATACCAGTTCAGGTACTTTTGGCCAGATTGCTTTCAAAGTGGTATTGGTTTGTTATTTCTGTAGTCATATTTGTAGGCTTGGCTAAGGTCTACCTAATGACGAAAGAAGATATTTATGAAGTAAAAGCAACCCTCCTATTAGATGAGAAAAAAGGTTTGGAAGAGCTAAACGGAAGTAGCTCTTTTATGAAAGAATTAGGATTATTTGAACAGAAGTCGGAACTACAGGATGAGATAGGAATCCTGACCTCATATGCCTTAGTAGAAAAAGCTGTTAGGCCTCTGAATCAAGGGGTCAGTTATTTTAGAAAGGGTAAAGTAAAATCCAGACAGGTGTTTGATAACCTTCCATTTCTGGTGATAGTAGACTCCTCTCATTACCAACTGATTAACCTCACCATAAAGGTAGTACCAGTAAGTAAAGACTTCTTCATGCTGGAAGCGGAAGGAGAAAATGTATGGGTATATCTTCCCTCAGAGAATAAAGTGGTGTTGGAACTTCCAGAGATCAATTTCAAACAAAAAATCAGGCTTAATGAAAGTTTCCAAAGCCAATATTTGAAGTTTGAACTGGTAGCTAACCCAGCCAGAAAAGATCCCAACGCACCTATCAAAAAAGAATACTCCTTTTCCATCAATAGCTTTGACCAGTTGACAGATTATTATAGAGAAAAGCTGGTGGTTAAGCCCTATGATGAAGAAACTAAGAAAGGAAAGCTGGTAGAAATCTCTTCTCAGGGTCCTTCTATTGAACTTGAAACCCGTTTTATTAATCAATTGGTAGATGCTTACATAGATTATGAAACGGAGAAATCGAGAAAGGATGGGGTAAAGATTGTGAAGTTTTTGGATAACCAAATGGCTCTGGTAGCAGACTCACTTACAAGAGTAGAGTATTCTCTTTCGTACTTCAGAGAGTCCAGAAACATAGCAGACTTGGCTACGGCCTCTAAAAAACTTACGGAAGAGCTGCTAGAATTAGAAAGAGAGAGGAGTTCACTTTTAGCTAAAACTAGGCAGGTAGAGTACATAAATGAGAACCTCCAAAAGGCTAGGGGGGATGGTGATTTTTCACCGGCTACAGTTGATATAGATGATGCCTCCCTCCAAAACCTCTTGATAGAATTGAATAAGCTGAATGCGGAGAGAGCTGAGATGAGACTGACAGCAAAGGGAGATAATCCTCGACTGGATCAGGTAAACAGTAAAATCGAAAACATAAAAAGCAGGGTACTTGAGATCACTGGGCATATGGTGAATACCCAACAGATTTCCCTGGATGTGTACGATAACCGAATCACAGAAATCAGGGGGAGAATGTCATCCCTACCCAGTGATGAACGCGAGCTAAAGAAGCTAGAGCGTGAGTTCAAAGCTAAAAGTGCCTTATTTAAGTATCTGCAAGAGAAGAAAGCTGAGGCGAGTGTGGCAGTAGCCAATGCTTCCAGTAATAACTTGATCGTAGATAGAGCAAGACAGGCGGGAGACACTCCGGTATCTCCTAACAGAATGATGTTCTTATTGCTAGCCATAGTAATGGGAGGAGGTCTTCCGGGTGCAGTAATTCTGGGAGCAGACCTATTGAATGATAAGGTATCCAGCTTAAGAGCAGTGGAAAGTAGTACGGATATTAAGGTACTGGGTCTGGTTATCAATAATGATACTAAGGCAAAGGTGCTCACCTCTGCAAATTCTGATTCTATTCTTGCAGAATGCTTTAGAACTGTCAGAGTAAAAATGCAGGATATGGGGGGAGCAGTTCCCATAAAGGTTATTGGCGTAACCTCTACATGGGCTGGTGAAGGAAAAACCTTCTGCGCTAATAACTTGAGCAGTATTCTGGCTCAGTCTGGGAAGAGAACTGTACTAGTGGATGTAGACTTGAGAAAACCTAGGATGATGGAGTACCATGATGTAGATAACATCTGTGGTTTATCCACTTATTTGCGAGGGCAGCATAATCTAGACCAGATCATTCAATCTTCCAAAATAGAGAATCTGGACCTGATCTCCTCAGGGCCAGCACAGTTAAATGCCCTGGACCTAATAGACACAGAACGTTTCTTCAGACTGATTCAGGAATTGAAAGCTGAATATGATTACGTGATCCTGGATACACCCCCTATAGGTCAAACCACTGATTATGTGATCCTGAAAAGCTATACAGATTTCACCCTTTATATTGTTAGGCACAACAAGACCAAACTTCAGTCTCTGAACCTGATCAATGAGATGTATGAAGATGATAATGTGGGGAACATTGGTATACTGGTTAACGACATAAAATTAAACCAGGCCTTTGGGTATGGTGGAGAAAAAATATACGGCTACGGTAAGAAGTTAACTTACTAAAGCTAACCTGATTATAAATAGATTTCTTGGTCCTCAAGGAAGGAAAATCCTTTCTTGAGGGAACGTGTGTTTGGGGGGAAAATGGTCATTTTTTATCATAGGAAATAACATAAGTTTGGTTTCCAAGCGTATTTTATTTAAGCCTGCTTGCATAGTTATTATGCTTCAGGTATAGGCGGAATTCGAATTACAAACAGAAATGCAAACCCCCTGGGATATCATTATTTCGGTATTGAGCATCCTGCAGTTTCCCTTATACGGATTGATACTGCTGGGGGGAATAATTGTGTATAGATGGTTTGCCCACCTTAGGGTCTTTCTGGAAGAGACCAGTATCATCATGAACCACATTATCATCGGGAAAGAAAATGTTCCCCTTGATGTTCTAAGTCAAGTTTCTCAGCAAGTCCTTACCTTCATCCGAACTCAGTTTGTGAACAATGTGGTCCTGCATGCTGATAACCAGGAATACCTGGACGTAGTCTCCTTCTTTTACCTAAGAAAAACCTACACCAAATACTTCTATATTAATCTTGAGAATTGTGTCCCTCTCAAACCTATGGATGAGCTTTTCTTTAAGCTGGTTAACAAGATGGGATGGGATCTTTACAAACGACTGATAGCCGTAGTGATTGTAAAAAAACTGGAGTCTACTTTCCAGGATCCTGGTAAGGGGAGAGACCTGCTACCCAGAATCAAGAACCTATCCCAGAAGTATAAGGAAGAAAACCTTGGGATTTGGCTGGACCACCTTGAGATCATACCTGAAGGAGAGAAGGGGGATGATATCCATATGATATTCAGTAATATGAACTGTATTACAGCTAATACTACTGACATCCAACCATTGGCTTACCTGGAATCAGATGCCCCCGTATTCAGATTACCTCCATTAGACTATCTCTCTTTCATCATTCTCTACAGCAATGATTCTCAGTATGTGCCATTACTGGATGAGAAAATTAACCCAGTTAAATTTGATAGTGGTATGGGGAGAGATGACTTTTTCCTCAACCAAATTTGGCTGGAACCCAACGCATCAGTTAACAGGCTGTATAAGTCCATTAATGGAGATTATTCACAGTTTACAGAGCTGAAACCCTTCCTGGCTAAACATTGGCAACATGATCAGGACCAGCGGATAAACGGCTGGGATAGTGCTGCTTTACTGGGAGAATTAGAAGAAAGCTATGAGGTAAAAGTCCAGGCCCTGAACCATGAAGAACTCAATATTCTATTGCTGCTGGCCGCCATGCCTAAGTCAGTGAAGGTTGACATCATAAAGTTTGTCTGTAGGAGAATGCACATCCCTTACCAGCGGACCATTTCCAAGCTGCTGAGAATGGGGCTGATCGCCTTTACCAATAAAAACTTCTATACCAACTTCATTCTGGAAGGCAAGATTTCTATGCTTGTTACCCAGGAACATTTCCGCTCCAGTGAAAAAGCGCAAATAGAAAATCCTACTGACTTTTTCTATGAGCTATTTGCTAAGGGGAATGATGCTAAACTTATTTCGAATACCCAAAAGCTTCAAATCAGCTTTAATGAGATTTCTCCAAGTATGGAAATCCTCATGTGGGAGTGTTTATTCCATTCCTGTTATGAGGGAGAAGCCTACTATACCTTCCCTGCCGTGAGGTATCTACTTCAGAAAAAGTATCTGGATAATAGGTCTGATGTAGTAGAGTTATACTTTGAATACTTTCAGGAAGAAGGAACTGATATAGCTAACTCTCTTATAAATAAAGCGCTGAAAGCCTATTTTAATGGATTTCCTAGTGATAACATTAGGGTGTACAATCGCGTTCTTCAGGACCTAAATAAAATAAAGTCAAGCGGAACGATAAACATTAGGTACTACTCCAAACTGTTTAGAAGGTACTTGCCCGCCCATATAAAAACCTCTATTCTGATTAGAAATGAGATACTGGCACTTCTCCAATACCTAACCAAGGGGGAACTGTCTTACTCTCTCATCTTTAGCCCTGGGTTGGAAGATGGAATGAAAGTAACAGTCTCCTAACTCACCACATTTTGGGGCTTGCCTGCTATATAGGTAGCTATATTCTCAGCTAAAATACTTAATAGCCTCCCTCTGGCTTCCTGACTAGCCCAGGCTATGTGGGGGGTAATCAGACAGTTAGGAATATTCTCTAAGGGATGTCCACTTACGGGAGGTTCCTGGCTGAGTACATCCAATCCTGCCCCGGCAATTTTTCTAGCGATTAGGGCTTCTGCCAACTCTTCTTCCTTAATTAGAGGGCCTCTGGCGGTATTTATTAGGAAAGCAGTAGGCTTCATCATATCCAGAAGATTTCTCCCTACAAAGCCTTTATTTTCCTCTGTCAAGGGACAACTCAGGCTGATAATGTCGCTCTCTGAAAATAACCTTTCCATATCCACCAGTTCTACGCCCGGATAGGCCTTGCTCATATCTTTACGTGTAGCTATGACCTTCATCCCGAAGGCCTGACCTATGTTGGCAGTTTGTTGGCCTATAGCCCCCAGACCTACGATTCCCAGGGTTTTTCCAGACAGTTCAACCAGAGGTTGCTCCCAATAACACCAGTCATTTGAGGTACTCCATTTTCCTTTCCAGTTAAGCTCAGCGTGAAGTCTCACGTGATTGGTGAGAGAAAGGATGAGGGCAAACACATGCTGGGCCACTGAGATGGTCCCATATCCGGGGACATTGGTGATGGTAAGATTCCTTTCTCTGGCAGCAGGCATATCCACCACATCATAACCTGTAGCTGATACGCCTATGTATTTGAGAGAAGGGAGAAGTTTAAGTTGTTCTCTATTGAGACGTACTTTATTGGTAATCAGTATATCAGCCTGCATACTCCTTTCTATGACCAGCTCAGGGGAAGTGCGGGGATAAACAGTGAAGTTGCCAAGATTCTCCAACGGTTCCCAGCTTAAATCACCGGGATTGACGGTGTAGCCATCCAGATAAACAATATTCATGGAATAAAATGAGGATAATTTACTTTATGCCAGAGAGCCTATTATCAGTAGTAGCTACTGAGGCATCGGCAGTATATTTGTTGGAAAGGTAGGTGGAATCTGCCGTTGGTGCTAGTAAATACTCAGATAACATCTTGCCCACCTCAGCGGCACCTTCTCTATTGAAATGAGTGAAGTCTTTATTGGCAAGTCCCTGGTCTACCCAGCCTACCATACTATTTTCTCCCCCCATCTTTTCATATAGGTTATAGAAGGCTATATCAGCTTCTCTGGCTACCTTTTCCTGGGCTTTTACCAGAATAGGGACACTGGGTTCGGTGACATATCTTCCCCCTCTACGTATGCTCTTATCGCTCACGCCTATCATGAGGATCTCAGCTCCGGGGATGTTTTGCTTCATATGCTTAATCACCCGGGCCATACCTTTCTCATACCCCTGATAATTCTTGCGGTTGTGTGCCACTACGTTTAGCCCGAAATGGAGAATGATCAGATCATATTCCAGGAATTGATTAAAACCCTGTAAATATTCTCCAGGAATTTCTATGAGGTTCATGCCACTATTTCCTCTGGAAGAAAAATTATCTACATATATGCCGTATTCCTGTTCGAAACTCAGCCCAAATAGGGGGAGATCTTCAGGAACCTGAAATTTCACATTGATAGATTGAGTAGGGACTCTGTTAAGCCACACTCTGTTAATAGCTCCTGAAACAGGTAGGGGTATTTCCTGTGAGGAAAGATCAGACTCTACCATTACCAATGGATTGCGGGAGGGATTCGTACTAGTATTTCCGTAGAAAAGCTGGATCTGATTAAAAATCTGTGTCCCTTCAGAAATGGAACTCCCCTCATATTGCACCCAGGGCCATTCTGGATCATTGCTGGAATTTACCTTGAATACCTCTCCTGAGATCCCGTATCCATCCAGACCAGGCGTCTTAACCAAAGAATATGCACGCCAGCTATCTGAAAAGGAATGCTTGATGGTTTGTCTGAAGCCTGGAGCTATACTGGTAATAGACACAAAGCCTACCCCTTCTCCCCCATATCTACGCTGGAGATATTCCCTAAGTGTTTGGGTAACCAGGTCTCCTTCTATGATGGAATCTCCAAAATAGGCGATTCTCACTTTTTTACGCCTATTGTCTAGTTGGGAAAGTGTCTTCTGAAAATGGTAAAGTGGAGAGGGAGGTATCTCAGTCTGGATAGCCAGAGAGGATGTATCAGTATATGTGCTGTCTGCTAAAATGATTTGATCTGCAGCTTGAATGAGGGCAATAGCTTCTTCCTGCTCGGCAAGAGCGTCATTTGAAAATCCTGGTATGTTAAAGGTTCTGAAATGCGCTTGGAAGTAATCACTCTTGTTATGTAAAAAAGGATATAGTGAGAGGATTACCGTTGCCAGTATCAATACAAATAAACCTTGCCCTATTTGATTCTTCTCCATTTGCCGCGATAGTAAGAGTGAGATAACTACAGATTTCTGATCGCATAAAGCAAGGTAGGTTTTGTGTCATCTATACATAGGATAACGAAAGATTGATAGGTTCTATTTTCGTTATATCATTATTAATATCCGATTCTGAGGATTATATGCCCTATTGAATTCATTCTCAGGAAGATGCTAAAACATAGCGGAGGAACCTTCTCTGATATCCTCTAACATACTGAGGTAGCTTTTATAACGAGAAGCAGCTATTTCTCCACTTTCCACTGCCTCTTTGATCGCA
>JBCDBC010000190.1:0-7621 GCA_039184535.1 Bacteroidota bacterium
AATATTTTGGTTTTTGATAAGGAAGGAGCCCGGGTTCCTAAAAAGATAAACACTGAGAGTTTACAAGAAGTCGTTGAGGTATATCATCTTGAAAAAGACAAAGATCAAAATGTCTGGGCAGCTACAAGTTCTGGTTTATTTGGACTAACTAATGGATCTGGAAAATTCAAAAAAATCTCCTTTAAAAGTTCTGAAATTGACAAAGCTGTTGTTACCACTATTTCTCAGATAAATAGTAAAGAAATATTTATCTCAACATATGAAAATGGAATTTGGCGCCTGGAAAAAAGGGGAGAAAGATTTTTCCTTGAACCAATAGAAGGTGTAGAAAGCTCTTCAGGAACATTTGCAGCAGCAATTCAGGACTATCAAGGTAAGGTTTTCGTTAGCCATTGGGGTAAGTCTATTCAATCTTATCAAAAAGTTCAGGCAGGCTTAAAGCATATAAAAGATTATCCTTTCCCTCACCTGGTTTATGAAATGGAGCAGAATCCAGATTCCACAGGAATCTGGATAGCGAGTGCTCAGGGATTATTCTTTCTGGATTATCTTAAGGACTCCATTTTAGTGGAAAAGCTGTTTGCTGATAGATTTATCTCAGCAAATAGCTTGGTTTTTGATAGAGATGGGCATTTATGGGTGAGCACAGATCAGGGACTGGTTCTATATGAAGATCCCCAAATAGTGGATCAGGACTACGATTCTGCCCCCGAGAATCATGTTAAAGTTTTTGATGTAGCAGATGGACTTCCTGCTAATGGGTTCAACTTCAAATCCTTCACTAAAACCCATGATGGCAAACTAGCATTCGGAAGTACCAATGGATACACCCTATTTGATCCCAAAGATATTACGGAATATCCTGTACAAGCTAGACCTACCATTACACAAGTGCTGGTCAATAATAAGGAAGTGAGGGGAAGAGAAAAATATGGCCTGATAAGCTACCAAGGGAAAGAAATAGAAGAACTTATACTTGAACCAGGTGAGCGAACGTTCACTTTTCGCTTTTCTGCTATGGATTATGGAGATCCACAGGCTACTCAGTTTGAGTATAGGTTAAGGGATAGAAATGGCATGCTGATTAACAGGGGGAACGAACGCTTTGTTCGTTATTTCAACCTGGAACAAGGTGAATATAATTTTGAACTATATGCTTCTAATTCAGAAAATGTATGGAACCCAGAGCCACGTAGACTAGCCTTACGGCTGAAGCCCTATTTTTACGAGACTCCCTGGTTTTATGCTCTACTATTGATTCTGGGGCTAATGGTCATGTATGCTATTTACAGAAATCGGACTGAGCACCTACGAAAAAAGCAACAGCTTACGGAATTGGAGAATGCCATTCTGAGGATTCAGATGAATCCCCATTTTATGTTTAATAGCTTAAATTCGATTCGAGCATACCTCCGCAGTAGAGACACTAAAGTAGCTAGTAAATATTTGAAACACTTGGCAAAGCTGATGCGGAAAGTCCTGGATATTGCCAAGGAGTCAGAAATATCTATTAAGGAGGATTTGGTCTTCTTGACTGAGCATATGGAAGCTGAAAAAATTCGATTTGAAGATTCATTTTCTTATGAAATCGTCATGGACGAGGGAGTTGAGGCTGAGGAAGTGATGATCCCTACTATGATGCTACAGCCTTTTGTAGAAAATGCTATTATTCATGCTTTTAAACGGAATTCAAAAGGAGGATTGCTTACTCTAAGATATAGAATAGAAGGGAAACAACTTATTTGTGAAGTTGGGGATAATGGCATCGGCAGGCAAGCTACAGCAACCCAAAGGCCTGAAGACCACAAGTCAAAAGCAACAGAAATCACCCTTCAAAGACTCGCACTAATCCGAGAGAAAACGGGAGAACCTGCCAGCCTGGAAATAATTGACCTTTTTGACAGTGATAATGAGCCTGCTGGTACCAGAGTGGAAATCCGTCTTCCACTTAACCAGAAATCCTCACTTTCCTAGTTCTTTCTTAAAGTTTTTCAGGTTATCCTGCTTATCCGTGGGGTTCATCTCGTAATCCAGCTCGTATTGGAGCCCTTCAGCTAGTGTATGGGTATTACCGAATTGATAGAGGGTCTTAACTGCGGCTATGGTCTGTCCACTATTCTCTAGTATCTGCTTGCAAAGTGCTTCTACTGTTTCTGCTAACTGTGCTAGTGGAACGGACTTATTGACCAGCCCTATTCTCTCCGCTTCTGTACCTGAAATGGCTTGGGCAGTAAAAGAAAGCTCTTTGGCTTTGCGCATGCCTACCTGATTCATGAGGCGCTGTGTCATTCCCCATTTAGGGGGAATGCCCCATTTGCAGTGTGTATCTCCAATCTTGGCTTCATCTGCTGCTACTATCAGATCAAAGGCCATCATCAGTTCCATTGCACCCGTAAAACAGTACCCATTCAGCATAGCAATGGTTACCTGAGGCATAGTCGTGAGTAGATTAATGATGGCATCTCCATCTTCCCAGGCCTTGAACCCTGGTTCCACCTTAGTATTGGAGAATAGGCTTAAGTCTACTCCGGCAGACCATGACTTACCTTCCCCTTTTACAACAATGATTCTACAATTATCATCTTTTGAAAGCGTATCAAGTGCGTATCGCAACTCTTCCAGCATGAGAGGGGTGAGGGCATTCAGCTTTTTAGGGCGGTTAAGGCTTATGTAGGCTATTTGCTCTTCTTGCTTAAAAATAATTTCCTGGCAGTCCATGTTGAGTCCTTTTTAGAGAATGATGAGCGTTGAGAATAATTCTTCTACTTCATCTGAGTATCATCATACCCTATAGTTAGCATTCAATCTTCATCAATCAAAATGCTAACTTTATCCCTCATAAATCTGATTGGGAAATTCTCCATTATTCTACCAAAATTCATCGGTTGAATATCCTCATTCTCTTTTCTTGGCTCGTCATTCAAAATTCATCAACCAAAATTCCAACAAGACACAAAAGTATTTAGTATATTTTGGGTGGAGTCTGTTCATCTTCCACGGTTTGGCAGATTCATTATTAAGCGACAAATATTCAATAAGGAAGACTACTACTAATTCAACTGCAATGGAAGTATTTGATTTTGATTTTTACAGATGGGAAAAGGAGCGTGCAAATGAGCCTTTTCTGAGACAGCCCTTTGGAGATACTTGGGAAGAGTGGACTTGGGGGGAAGTAGGGCATATGGCTAGAAAATTGGCTACTGGATTAAAATCCCTTGGATTACCTCCCGGTAGCCATATTGGATTAGTTTCAAAAAACTGTAGAGAATGGTTTGTAGCAGATATCGCCATGATGATGGCAGGATATGTGTCTGTTCCTTTCTTTCCTACTTTGACGGGCAAGCAAATAGCAGAGGTACTGGAACTGGGAGATGTGAAAGCGCTCTTTGTAGGGAAATTAGAAGTTTGGGATGATATGAAAACTGGCGTGCCAGAGGATATGCCCGTCATAAGATTTCCTCACTATTCGGGAAATTCTGAAGTAAAGAGAGGACTGGACTGGAATGAATTTTTAGATAAACATGAACCTCTTGAAGAGGTGGCAAAGCCTAACTTGGATGATACCTGGACCATTATCTTTACTTCTGGAACTACTGGTACGCCTAAAGGGGTGATGCTCAGCTACAAGAACTTGATGGGAACCAAAATTCCTATTGAGTCTTCAAATCCACTGAAGTTTGATAAAGGCGGAAACAACAGATTCTTCTCATACCTGCCTCTCAATCATATTGCAGAAAGGATAGTAGTGGAGCAAGCAAGCTTGATGTATGGGGGCACAGTTTCGTTCTCTGAATCCTTGGATACATTTGCCAAGAATCTGTCAGAAACTAAACCCACTTTCTTCTTAGGAGTTCCACGTATCTATACGAAATTTCAGCAGGGAATTTTAGCAAAAATGCCTCAGGAAAAGCTGAGTAAAATGCTGAAGATTCCTATTCTCAATAATATAGTCAAGAAGAAAATCAGAGCTGGATTGGGATTGAATGATGCCAGAGTATGGGTTTCTGGTGCGGCTCCATTACCTGAGGCGCTGAAAGTATGGTTCTCAAAGATAGGTGTCTACATTTCCAATGGATATGGGATGACTGAAAACTGTGCAGTATGTTCATTGCTTGATCCTCATGTTTCCAAGCCAGGTGCTGTAGGAAGACCTCAGCCTGGAGTAGAAGTAAAAATAGATCCGGATACGGGAGAGATCATGATGAGAGCTCCTTTTGTGATGGAGGGGTACTATAAAGATCCTGCCAAAACAGCAGAAGTGAAAGATGAAGAAGGCTGGTTAAGAACGGGAGACCAGGGGAGACTGGATGAAGATGGAGACCTTCATATTACAGGAAGGGTGAAGGATACCTTCAAAACCACTAAAGGAGAATTTATAGTGCCAGGACCTATAGAATGGGAATTTGGTGTCAACCAGGACATAGAACAGATTTGTATTGTAGGATTAGGTTGTCCTCAGCCTATGGCGCTGGTAAATCTCTCAGAAGGAGCTGCTACTAAAGCAAAAGATGAGATTGTGAGTAGTCTGGAAAGTACGCGTAGCACAGTTAACTCTTCCATTCCAAATTATCAGCGGGTATCAAAAATCATTGTGATAGATGAGCCATGGAGTGTGGAGAATGGTATGCTTACCCCAACGCTGAAGGTGAAAAGAAATGTGATGAATGAGCGTTTCCGTGATGCCATGCAAGATTGGCAGAATGCTTCAGATTCCATCTTGTTTGATAAAAAGTAAGCTGCTTAAAATTAAGCGTAATTATAGATGAAGAAACTTGTATTATCAGCTGCCCTAACTGGGGCAGCTACTACTAGAAAACAATGTCCTCACATTCCATACACACCTGTAGAATTAGGCGAAGAAGCTAAAAGAGCCGTAGATGCCGGGGCCAGTATAGTGCATATACATGCCCGTGAAGATGACGGTAGACCCTCCTGGCGCACAGAGGTATTTGAAGCTATTACAGAAGAAGTGAGAAAAAGATGCCCTGATGTCATCATTAATTACTCCACAGGAGCTATAGGGCTTTCTAAAGAAGAGCGTGTAAAACATCTCCCTGTCACCAAGCCTGATGTAGCAGCCTTTAATATGGGGAGTATGAACTATGCTATTTATTCTAAAAAGGCTAAACAGTTTTACCTGAGTGGCCTTTTTGAGAATACCTTTGAGACGCTTCAGTATGTGATTAAGGTGATGAATGAAGCTGGCACCACTCCTGAGATGGAATGCTTTGATACGGGTCATATCCGTAATGCAGAACCGCTCAGAGATATGGGATTATTGCCAGAAAATGCTACCTACAGTTTGGTGATGGGGGTTATGGGAGGTATACCTGCCACCACAGAAAATCTCATACACCAAATCAAGCAGGTGCCAGATGGATCTCCCTGGCAGTGTATAGCCATTAGCCGTAAGCAGTGGCAATTGGCAGCAGTAGCTTGTACTATGGGAGGAAACTTCCGCGTAGGATTAGAAGACAACTTCTATCTCCCCAATAATGAGATGGCTAAGTCTAACGGAGAATGTGTGGAGTGGGGGGTAAAACTAGCCCACATGATGGGAAGAGAAATTGCTACCATATCTGAAGCCAGAGAAATGCTGAATATTCCTATGAGGGATTAGAATAATCTCTTTGTGACTTCGCTAAGGCGAAATTTTTTTCGCCACTACTTCAAAACTCAATCATTCATTATTCTCTCATTCAAAATTCAATCACTCAAAATTAGCTAACACTCAATGTTTGACTTAACAGGCCAGGTGGCCATCATTACCGGAGGAGCTAGAGGAATAGGAGAAGGGATCTGTAAAATTTTCACCCAGGCAGGTGCTGCTGTGGCCTTATGGGATGTGCTGGATGCCGGACAAGAAACGGCAGAGAGGATCGCTGCTACTGGAGCCAATATTTCCTTCCAGAAAGTGGATATCACTTCTGAAGAAGCCGTTCAAGCCGCGGTGGATGCTGTTATGCAAAAGCATGGGAGAATAGATATCCTTATCAATAATGCTGGTGTCATCAGAGATAAATCCTTCATGAAGATGAGTAGGCAAGACTGGGATATGGTGGTGGATGTAAACATCAACAGCTTATTTGTCACCACTAAGGCTGTTCTTCCTCACATGCGTGAAGCAGGTTATGGGAGAATCATTTCTGCTTCCTCAGTAAATGCTATGGCAGGTGCCTTTGGCCAGACCAACTATGCTGCTTCCAAGGCCGCTATTCAAGGCTTTACTCGCTCCCTTTGTAAAGAACAGGGGAAGTATGGAATAACCGTGAACTGTGTAGCTCCTGGCTTTATCAAAACGGAAATGACTGCCAGTATGCCTGAGGCAGTGGTTCAGGCAGGCATAAATATGATCCCTGTAGGGAGAATAGGAGAGCCAGAGGATATGGGCTATGCCTACTTATTCCTGGCCTCCAAGGAAGCAGGCTTCATTAGCGGCATTACACTCCACGCAAACGGAGGCGCGTACCCGATATAGACTTTAATAGAATTCTTAGTGTCTTGGCGTCTCCGGGTGAAAAAATCTCACGCTAAGCCGCAAAACCGCCAAGAAAATTCTCATAAATAAGATAGTATAGTATCATGGCTACTACAGAAGCATACAAAACAACCTTAGCAAATATAGCTGACCTGAAAGCTTATGTTGGCAAAGAGCTGGGCATATCTCAGTGGACCACCATTACCCAGGAGCAGATAAATACTTTCGCAGAGGTAACGGCAGACCACCAATGGATACATGTAGACATAGAGAGGTGCAAAAAGGAATCTCCCTTTGGGAAACCTATCGCTCATGGATTTTTGGTTCTTTCTCTGGCATCTAACTTTGCCTATGAAGCTTATTCCGTGGAGAATGCACGTATGGGAGTAAATTATGGCCTGGATAAGGTTCGTTTCACTAACCCTACACCAGTAGATTCTCGTATAAGAGGGAGAGTCTCCTTACTAGCGTATGAAGAAAGAGAAGGAGGCGCCAGATATAAAATGAATATTGTCTTTGAGTTGGAAGGTTCAGACAGACCTGCTTGTGTAGCAGAGTTTATTGCTTTGGCTTTTCCATAATAGGTCCTTTCTTAAAGAATAGCTTACTGGAAAGAAAAATGTAGAGACATTAGCCATAGTGTCTCTACAATAGTTTTATACTAAATTTAGTTATGAAATTCCTCCACCATAAAGCTTATGTCAACGGAGCATGGGTCTCCTCTGCCAACACTTTTGAAGTTCGAAACCCGTTCGACCACTCGCTTATTGTTGAAGTTGCTGATTTGGGAAGAGAAGAATGCAAACTAGCCATACAGGCTGCTCATGATGCTTTTCAGGTATGGAAGAAGTATGCTGCAGGAGAAAGAGCTGCTATCCTGAAGAAGTGGTTCCAGCTTCAGATGGAGCATGTGGATGCATTGGCAGATCTGCTGACTACAGAGCAGGGTAAGCCACTCGCAGAAGCCAAAGGAGAGATCAGATATGGAGCCTCCTTTGTGGAATGGTTTGCGGAGGAAGCGAGGAGGGCCTATGGAGATGTAATACCTGGACATCAGCGTGACAAGCGCATCACAGTCATCAAACAACCTGTAGGGGTAGTGGGCGCCATTACTCCCTGGAATTTCCCTAATGCCATGATTAC
>JBCDBC010000191.1:0-7603 GCA_039184535.1 Bacteroidota bacterium
CCCAGGATAAGCCCTTAAATATTGAGCCAATTATAGACTTTGCTTCTTCCAAAGGTGTAGTATGTGTGAAGAAGGCATATGCTGATTGGTCAAAGGAGATATTTTCCCAGTACCAGGGCCTCATGATGGAGCAGGGGTTCGAACTTATTCACTTACCTGAGACTAATCTTCAGGGAAAAAATGGCTCTGATGTGCGATTAGCGGTAGATGTCATGGAGCATCTGGAACTTTTCCCCTCTATCAATACCCTTATCATAGGCTCCGGCGATTCAGATTTTATTCCCCTTATTCAGCGAGTGAAGTCAAGAAATATCAAAGTCCTCATCATAGGATTTGAGCATAGTGTAGGTAGGCTGGTCAAGAAAAATAGTGTAGAATTCAAAGCATTAGAAGAACTTCTGGGGGAACCTGAAGATGATTCTCCCTCCTCAGACCTAAAAGAGGAGTTGGATCATGATTATGGAAAAGAACTCCTAATTAGGTATGTGAAAAACAGAGGAGAAGATGGTCCCGTTCTCATGGCCAAGCTGAAGCAACATCTTCTTAGAATGGACCCCTCTTTCTCTGAAAAGGAGATGGGATATACTTCCTTTAAGAGCTTTTTACATTCTCTGAAAGGGGAAGTTGTCAAGGATATTTCCTCTCATAATGGAACCCTCCCTCAGGTCTACTTTAATGAATTTCTTCCAATAGAAAATAAGAAGGTCAGTGTCAGGGAAAGCGCCAGCGTATTTCTCAATAGAAAGATCCGCTACCAGAAGGATACTGAAAAGCGTATCATGATGGCTACAGCCCTTTTCTATGCGCTCAGTTCTAATCAGCCCCTCTCCATGAGCGAGATGTTTGAATATGTATACGAGGGAAATCTGGACGATCTACCCCGTACTGAGATCAAAAAGTATATCAATACCCTATTTACAGGAGGTTCATTTAAAGCAGCAGAACAGCATAATCATACCCCCCTTTTGTCTCGCCCCTTTATTTTAAGGGAAACCATCAGGTCTCCTGAAGCCCTGGATCAGATCTACATCCAAAGAGTAAGTGAGATTCTTCAAAGTCGCTACCCTACCCTGGCAGACCAGGATATTTTGGAACTGTTAATTTGAATAGGGGTGAGAATGTGGATAGCTTAATTTGAACTTTCTTACTGACATTCTATAACTTTGTAGTTTTACTAGTAGTTGTCACCATGCCGACAACCGATTCACAGAGATGACGTATCTTTGTATTATACTATTAGAATAACGTAATAAGTAATTTCATATGAGCACTCAAAACGGTCATCAAATTCCTCACCATGAACTTATCATCATAGGGTCTGGTCCTGCCGGTTACACGGCCGCTGTTTATGCTGCCAGAGCAGATCTAAAGCCTTTGATGTTTAGCGGTATGCAGCCGGGAGGCCAGCTCATGATCACTACCGACGTAGAAAACTACCCAGGGTATCCGGAAGGAATCATGGGACCTGAAATGATGGAAGACTTTAGAAAGCAAGCAGAAAGATTTGGTACCCAAATCAAGTATGAGCATATCAGCAAAGTAGATTTAAATGCAACTCCCAAGAAAGTCTGGACAGGAGGTGGAGATGAGTATCATGCTGATGCTATCATCATTTCTACTGGTGCTTCTGCTAAATGGCTGGGACTGGAAGCAGAACAGACCTTTGCCAATAAGGGTGTTAGCGCTTGTGCCGTTTGTGATGGATTTTTCTTCAAAGGCATGGATGTAGCCGTAATAGGTGCAGGGGATACAGCTTCTGAAGAAGCGCTGTATCTTTCTAAGCTCATGCCTAAGGTGCATATGCTGGTACGTAGGGATGAAATGCGGGCTTCTAAGATCATGCAAAACAGAGTGATGAACACCCCTAATATCGAGGTGCACTGGAATACTGAATTACAGGATATCCAGGGAGATGAGAACGGAAAAGTTAAGGGTATTACCGTTATCAACAATAAATCTGAGGAGACTAGCCAGCTGGATGTTAAGGCAGTATTTGTTGCCATAGGTCACAAGCCAAATACTGACATTTTTGAAGGACAACTGGACATGGATTCAGCAGGATATATCATCCCCAAAGCGGGAACTACCCAAACCAACATAGAAGGCGTTTTCGTAAGCGGAGATGCAGCAGACAATGTTTACAGACAGGCGGTTACGGCCGCTGGAACCGGATGTATGGCTGCGCTGGATGCAGAAAGATGGTTGGCAGCTCGTGAGCTTGAAGCTGTATCCTAGCATACAAAAGATGCTAAAAAAGCGCTTCATCAAACATGGTGAAGCGCTTTTTTCATCTGTTAATCCTACTAAAGCTCATAACATATCCCTGATTTGTAACATTTGGGAACAATTGTAAATGGGATGGACGGAAAATTCTCTATGTTTGAAACATGGAAATTCAAACAAGCTCTATTCTTGACACCCTTGTAAATATCTCCAGAGAAGCGGGCGATGCTATTCTTGCGATTTATAATGATGAGGAGCGCTTTCAGCATGTAGACATGAAAGCTAATGACTCTCCTCTTACTCTTGCTGATAAGGCTGCGCATGAACTGATAGTGGAGAGACTTCAGAAGGTTACCCCTGAGATCCCTATTTTATCTGAAGAAGGAAGAGATATCCCTTATGAAGAGCGTAGTCAGTGGTCTAGATTCTGGCTGGTAGATCCGCTAGATGGGACGAAAGAATTTATAAAGAGAAACGGAGAGTTTACAGTGAATATAGCGCTGGTTGAAGATCAGAAAGTAACCATGGGATGTGTGTATGTACCTGTACAGGATATGGCTTTCTTCGCAGCTAAAGGAGAAGGTGCTTTTGTGGCCAGAGAAGGTAACCTGGGAACTCCTATCCAGGCAAGCACATTCTCTATGGATCAGGAAGGCTTACGCATAGTGTGTTCCAGATCACATTTGACTCCAGAAGTAGAGGCTTACCTAAATAAGCTAAAGCAACCTGAGAAGGTGTCTATGGGTAGCTCTCTTAAGTTTATGGTATTGGCAGAGGGTAATGCGGATATATATCCTCGCCTAGGCCCTACAATGGAATGGGACACCGGTGCAGCACAAATCATTCTTGAAGAGGCGGGAGGAAGTGTGATCAGTGAGGAAACCAAAGAGCCCCTCCTTTACAACAAAGAGAATCTTCTGAATCCTTTCTTCATCTCTTATGGTGATAAAGTAGGAGATTAGACAGCTATATAAAACAAGAGAAAAAGCCCCTTTTTCAAGGGGCTTTTATCATTAACACCAGTATGAAAAAACCAATTAAATATACTTTACAGCTTGATCAGTCTGCGTACCAGGCTTCCTTCTGCAGTCTCTAATCTGTAGAAGTAAATACCTGTTTCTACCCCGCTTCCATCCCACTCAATGGTATGCTCACCTGCAGCTACAAATCCATTTACCAGTTCAGCTACCTCTTGCCCGACCACATTGAGTACACTAATTCTCAAATCTGAAGATTCTGTTAATGAGAATGGAATCACAGTACTTGAAGAAAAAGGATTCGGGTAACTCTGAGCCAAGGTAATGCCTGAAGCTAATTCATCTATCAGAGGATCATTTGATACCGTGCTTGTGGCAGAAAGGGTAACGCGGATCACTTCATTTACTGCTGGGTAAGTGAACTCATCATTCACCAGACGTACAATATCATCTGTATCAATGTCTCCTGTATCAGGTCCCGACTGACGAGGTGCCTGATTCATTCCTACCCCTGGTTGTTCATTCAACTCAGTACCTCCATCCCATAATAGAACCTGATCAGTTACATCTCCAAAAGCAGGCTCACCACTTGCATCGAACAGAGGGATACCATCCACGTCTGGTCCCAGGAATAAGTCGTTTGACTGGATAAACATGGTAGCAAAGGAGAGGTAAGATCCAGGAGCAGCAGCGATCATAAATTCGTAGCTACCACCAGGGAAAATAGGTGCAGGATCAGTAGCTCCGGCTGGAACAGCAAAGGCATCTGCATAAAGGCCCGCTTTATTTTCTAATGCCATATTTAGCGGCCCAGGAGTACCATCCTCTGCAATGTCTTCCAGTCCTAAGCCTCTATCATTAGCATTTTCAGCGAAGAATGGAGAAGACGCTGTATGTACAGCCCATACACCTGGTGAAAGAGGTACAGGAGCAGTAGTATTCTCATCAATCACCAAGGTAGCCTCAGTAGAGACATTCTGTAGTCTCACAAAGAAGTTAGTAGTTTCCAGTGGAGTTACGGTAACACTCAGCACATCTTCATTGGCAGGATATGGGAAATCATCATTTACGATTCTCACGGTACTGTCAGGATCAGCAGCACCAGTATCTCCTCCGGATTGGCGAGGTGCCTGGTCTGCCCCTACACCTGGATACTGATTCTCCTCTGTTCCAGCATCCCATAACTCCAGCTGATCTGTGATATCACCAGTGATAGGATTTCCATCCATATCAAACAGATCAATCCCTGCTTCTCCCGGCGCATAGAATAAGTCATTAGACTGCACGTACATAGTATCCAGGGATAGTTTGCTACCAGGCTTAGCAGCTATTACAAATTCGTATGCATTACCTGGCGTTAGGGGTCCAGGCCCAGAAGCTCCAGCAGGTACGGCAAACAAATCTCCAGTGGTAGACAATTCTTCATATAGGTTAGCAGCTAACATTCCAGCTGCACCATCTTCCGCAATTCCTTCTAGTCCTAATCCTCTGTCTGGCATCCCATTAGTGAACAGAGGCGCATTCTCTGTATGCACTGCATATACACCTGGCGCTAATACCCCTGTTACGCCCGTCCTTTCCGCCAGATAATCTCCCAGCATGGTCGCAGCACCATCTTCCGCTATCCCCTCTAGTCCTAAGCCTCTGTCTGGTTCTCCGGTAGTGAATAGAGGAGCTGGTGCAGAATGTACCACATATACTCCGGGTGCCATAGGTACAGGAACTGAAGTCATATCATCCACAACTTGTGTAGAAGCATCTGATACGTTGAGAATGGTAACGGTAAACTGGTTGGCCCCATCATGAGAAAGGGTAGCCTGGATTACGTCCTCAACTGCGGCATAGGTAAACTCATCATCTACGATCCTAACTGTATTATCCGGGTCAACATCTCCGGTGTTTCCTGCACTCTGACGAGGTGCCTGATCTACTCCCACACCGGGTTGCTGATTTATTTCTGTACCGGAATCCCATAGCAGGAGTTGGTCTGTTATATCTCCGGAAATCGGGTTTCCATCCATGTCAAATAAGGGTATCCCCATTTCATCAGGGGCAAAGAACAAGTCGTTAGACTGTACATACATGGTCGCAAAGGAAAGGTATTGACCGGCAGCAGCTTGAAAGGTGAAAGAATAAGAAGCTCCTGGGAAAAGTGGGCCAGGTCCGGCACTATCTACAGGTACTGCAAATACACCGCTTGACGGGAAGTCATAAGCTTGTGAGGTATTTTCTATCCTCACTTTGAAAAAGCTCAGCTGAGCATAGCTCAGAGATGCCAAGGTTAACAAAAATAGGAAGGTCGAAATTCGTCTCATTCTAAAAATCTTATGTGATACATGTGGATTGTAAAACAGCCAAATCGGCCATTTGGGAGTAAGTTACCTGCGAGTTATTGCAGAAGTATCACAAAAGATTTCTATTCCTGAGACAATTCCCTTGTATGAAATTTGATATGTCGGCTAGCTTACATAAACCGGTAAGTCTGCGTAAAGTGGAAGGAAGATGGAGAAGGTAGTTCCCTGACCAAGTTCACTTTCCACTGTAATTTCAGCTTGGTGTAGCTCCATTATTTTCTTCACAATGGCTAACCCTAAACCTGTACTTTCTGTTGTGCTAGCTGCCTTTTTCTCGGCTCTCCTATATCTATCAAAAATGAAAGGGATTTCTTCTTGAGGTATACCTATTCCACTATCCTCTATTTGGATGCAAGCCATGCCATCCTCTTTTTCCATTCTAATCCAGATAGTGCCTTTCTCTTCAGTGAACTTTAAGGCATTATCCATCAGATTTTGAAGAACTCTTTCTATCAGGGCTACATCTGCCACTACTACTAACTGATCCTGTAGAAAATGAGGTTGAATCTGAATTCCCTTTTCCTGCGCGAGAATGAGGTAAGAGTGGACTACATCCTGCACCAATTCACTTAAGGAGAAGGGTTCAGGCTTAGGCTGAATTTGCTGAGCTTCCAGTTTAGATAGCTCGAATAGCTCTTTTACTAGATTCTCTAATCTGTAAGTATGGTCCAAAACCTGCTTTATGTAAATCTGCCGTTCATCCTCTGCCAGACTAATGCCTTTTATCCAGAGGGTTTCCGCGTATCCATGTATGATAGACAGAGGCGTACGCAGGTCATGGGAGATATTAGCTATTAGTTCCCTTCTGAGCTTATCCAGGGTTTCTTTTTTCTGGATATTGGCTACCACCACATCTGCCATCTCATTGAAAGTCAGAGCGAGTGGTTTCAATTCTCCTGCCTGAGCAGGCTCCACCCTGGCATTCAATTTCCCGTCCCTGAATCTATTAACCGCATGAATGATGTGATTGATGTTTCTGGTGAAATACCAGAAGAGTAATAAGCCAGCAGCCAATGAGAAGAGTAAGGTCACCATCATGTTCCTTCCGCCTATGGAAAGGAGTAAATTAGCCTTTTCATAGGACTGGACCGCTTCAAACTCTTCGCTGGCCAGAATGATGTACACATAGCCCACTAAGTTCCCCTCTTCATAGACCGGAGCTGCTGAAAATACTTTGCTAGTTTCGGGATTTCTGGGGTTTAGGCCCAGGATCAGTTCACTGCCTTCACTTTGGATGAATTGCCGTATAGGTTCCAGCGGGACTTTTTTGATATGTACCGTCTTCTTGGGGACCACGTATTCCAGAATATTCCCCTTTACATCCAGCAAATAGACTTCTGCTGCCGGATTTACGGCCATCATAGAATGCATAATCTGGTGTAAGGCATCCTTCCTGATGGCACCATCCTCAAATGGATGTACTTCCTCTATCATGTGGGAGGCTATGGGTGCATGAAGTTTCTGGTGCTTCTTCAAAAAGTACTCCTCCAATGTCTCCATAGTGATAACCACATAGGCTACCCCTACAAAGGCCAGAATCAGAGAGAGCGTTATGGCGATTCTCCAGAAAAGTTTATTCGGCAATACCTTCATATGTCTATTCAGCAGTTATAAATCAGCAAATCTGTACCCTACCCCCCAGGTAGTAAGAATATATTTAGGTGCGGATAAGTCCGGCTCTATTTTGGTTCTCAGTCTGTTGATATGAGAATTTACATTATGCTCATACCCCTTATATTCATAACCCCAAACCAGATTTAGGAGCTTATCTCTGGAATAACTTCTTCCTGGATTTGAGGCAAGCAGTAACAGCAGATCAAATTCTTTCGGCGTAAGTTCTACCCTGTCATTATTCAATCTGACCAGTCTTTTCTCTTCATCTATCTCCAGGTCATCAAATACGATCAGTTTCTTTTTGGGATGCACATCTCCTGCCTCAGACAGGTCCATTTCCCTTCTCCTCATGGTAGATTTTACTCTGGCCATGAATTCTCTTACACTAAAGGGCTTTGTCAGGTAGTCATCTGCTCCTGTTTCCAGTCCCAGGAC
>JBCDBC010000192.1:0-7599 GCA_039184535.1 Bacteroidota bacterium
AGCAAATTTTACTCCCAGCTTCAGTCCGGCATGTGCCAGAATACTTTCGTACACCTGTCCCAGGTTCATACGAGAAGGTACCCCTAGTGGATTAAGAACAATATCTACTGGTGTACCATCATCCAGGAATGGCATATCTTCCACAGGAACGATCTTGGCTACAACACCCTTGTTCCCGTGTCTACCAGCCATCTTATCTCCTACTTTCAGCTTACGCTTCTTAGCTACATAAACCTTAGCAAGCTTCAAGATTCCGGAAGGTAACTCATCCCCTACTCTAATCTGATACTCCTCTCTTCTGAATCTACCTTCAATCAAATCATGCTTACGCTTGTGGTTACGGAAGAGTCTCTCAATGTTTCCGTTCAATTCCTCATTGTCAGTCCAATCACTTGGAATGATGTCAATGAAATTCAATGCCATCAGAGACTTCTCTGTAAACTTCTTACCGGTAGGAATAATGTCCTCGTTGAATTTGTTCTTAACACCTTTAGACTTGGTGTCTTTCAACAGGGCAAGAAGTTTTGAAACCATTAGGCTGTGAACTTCTGTAAGCTCAGTATTATAATCTTCTTCCAGCTTGGCCAGCAGCTTTTTATCACGTGCTTTAGCCTTACTTTCTTTTTTCTCCTTTGAGAATAGGTTCTTCCCAATAACGACCCCTTTAATAGAAGGAGGTACCCTTAGAGAAGCATCCTTTACATCCCCGGCTTTATCACCAAAGATGGCTCTCAGAAGTTTTTCTTCTGGCGTAGGATCAGACTCACCTTTAGGCGTAATCTTTCCTATCAAAATATCACCAGGATTTACTTCGGCTCCTACTCTGATCAATCCATTGTCATCCAGGTGCTTAATGGCATCCTCACTTACATTTGGTATTTCTCGCGTAAGTTCCTCTTCCCCTCTTTTTGTATCTCTCACCTGAAGTTCAAACTCTTCAATGTGAAGAGAAGTATAAATATCCTCTGCCACTACCTTTTCAGAGATCACAATGGCATCCTCAAAGTTATACCCTTGCCATGGCATGAAGGCCACCAGTAGGTTTTTACCCAGAGCCAATTCTCCATCTTCTGTAGAGTATCCTTCAGCCAGCACAGAACCTTCTGAAACTCTATCACCTGGTCTTACCACAGGTCTTAGGTTTACACAGGTATTCTGGTTGGTACGACTGAACTTGGATACTGAATATGTTTGAACATTACTTTCAAAGTGTACCAGATCATCTACTGCATCTCTATCATAGCGGATAACTACCTTAGAACCGTCCACATATTCTACTACCCCTTCTCCTTCAGACAGCATCATGGCGCGAGAATCAATGGCTACTTTTTCTTCAATCCCTGTACCTACAATAGGTGCCTTAGGCTGAAGTAGCGGTACTGCCTGACGTTGCATGTTAGATCCCATCAGGGCACGGTTTGCATCGTCATTTTCCAGGAATGGAATCAGAGATGCAGCCACACTCACTATCTGATTAGGCGCTACGTCCATATAAGCCACATTATCCGGTTCTACTACCGGGAAGTCGCCCATTTTTCTGGCCTTCACACGAGTATTCACAAATTTCCCTTCATCACTTACAGGCGCATTTGACTGTGCGATGATAAGGTTATCTTCTTCCTCTGCACTCAGGTAGGTGGTCTCCTTAGAAACAGACCCTCCATCTACTTTACGATATGGGGTTTCAATGAATCCCATATCATTGATCTTGGCATAAGTACATAGAGAAGAAATTAGTCCAATATTAGGACCCTCAGGAGTCTCAATAGGACAAAGTCTTCCGTAGTGGGTATAGTGAACGTCCCTTACCTCAAAGCCTGCTCTCTCACGAGAAAGACCTCCAGGTCCTAGGGCTGATACCCTTCTTTTATGTGTTACCTCTGAAAGCGGATTAGTTTGATCCAGGAACTGACTCAGCTGATTAGTTCCGAAGAAGGAGTTAATCACACTGGAAAGTGTTCTGGCATTAATCAGATCAGAAGGCGTGAACAACTCATTATCCCTGATGTTCATACGCTCACGTATGGTTCTGGCCATACGTGCCAACCCTACACTAAACTGAGAATACAGCTGCTCCCCTACGGTACGAACCCTTCTGTTACTCAAGTGGTCAATATCGTCCACGTTGGTTTTACTGTTCTGCAGCTCTACTAGATATTCTACAATTCTGATGATATCTAGTTTAGTCAGTACCTGGCTATCTTCCTCATAGGTACCGTGAAGTTTCTTATTCAGACGGTATCTTCCTACTTCACCCAGGTCATATCTTTTATCAGAGAAGAACAGCTTATCGATTACCCCTCTTGCTGTTTCCTCGTCTGGTGGCTCAGCGTTTCTTAGCTGGCGGTAAATCAGGTCTACCGCTTCGCTGGCTGAGTTAGAGTTATCTTTCTGCAGGGTATTGTAGATAATGGAGTATTCCGCAGCATTAGCAGCAGAAGCAACCAGTATCATACTACTTACGCCTGAGTCAAGAATCTGCTCCTGATCATCTTTGTCAATGATGTGATCACGTTCGAAGAGTACCTCATTACGAGTGATAGATACTACTTCACCCGTATCCTCATCCACAAAGTCTTCTGTCCAGGTACGAAGGATACGTGCAGCCAATTTTCTTCCGATAGATTTCTTCAGATTGGCCTTGTTAATTTTCACCTCTTCTGCCAGACCAAAGATTTCCAAAATATCTTTATCTGACCCATAACCGATAGCACGCATCAAGGTAGTTACAGGAAATTTCTTCTTCCTGTCAATATATGCGTACATCACGTTATTGACATCCGTAGAGAATTCTATCCAGGATCCTTTAAAAGGAATGATTCTGGCCGAGTATAGCTTAGAACCATTAGCGTGGAAAGACTGGCCAAAGAATACCCCGGGTGAACGGTGTAACTGACTTACAACAACACGTTCAGCACCGTTTATGATAAACGTACCGTTGTTGGTCATGTAAGGAATATTACCTAAGTAAACTTCCTGAGTTACCGGTTCAAAATCTTCATTTTCGGGGTCTGTACAATACAGAAATAGTTTGGCTTTAAGCGCGACTGAGTGAGTAAGGCCTCGTCTTTTACACTCTTGTATGGTGTAACGAGGTGGATCAATGTAGTAATCCATGAACTCCAGCACAAAGTTTTCTCGGGCGTCGGTAATCGGAAAGTTTTCTTTGAAAACCTTGTATAAACCTTCATCTTTACGCTTATTTGGTGGGGTGTCCACCTGCATGAATTCCTGGAAAGATCTCAACTGTACCTCCAAGAAGTCCGGGTAATCTATGATCTTGTTAATACGAGAGAAAGAGATCCGCTTGGGTTTTGTTGTGCTAGTCAAGCTCTTAGTTTTAAAGGTGATACCACTTAAAGAACGTCGAGAGTAGTGGAAGTATTCGAAATTTATGAAATAGGGAAATAGACCTGATTACAATGAATCAGGTCTATCTTACAGTTAGATAGAATGAAATATCAGTCTAATCATAGATTGTTACTTCAACTCTACCTCTGCACCAGCTTCTTCCAATTGTTTCTTGATATCTTCTGCTTCTTCTTTTGATACTTTTTCCTTGATGGCTCCAGGAGCTTCATCTACCTTGGCTTTCGCTTCTTTCAGTCCTAGACCCGTAAGTGATTTTACGACTTTCACTACATTAAGTTTAGAACCTCCTGCGCTTACCAGGATTACGTCAAACTCAGTCTGCTCTGCAGCAGCTACTCCTCCTTCTCCACCGCCGGCACCAGGTGCTACTGCTACAGCTGCAGCAGCAGCAGGTTCAATGCCGTACTCTTCTTTTAAAATGTCAGCCAGCTCGTTTACTTCTTTAACGGTCAGGTTAACAAGCTGCTCAGCAAATGCTTTCAAATCTGCCATGATATTGCTTGATTAGTTTTTTTAGTAATAATTAAGAACCAGATTCTTCTTTTTCTGATAAAGTTTTTAAGATACCAGCAATCTTTCCTCCTCCTGAAGACAGGGCAGAAATAACATTCTTTGCTGGGCTCTGTAGCAATCCTACGATCTCTCCTATCAGCTCAGCCTTAGACTTGAGCTTAGTTAGAGAATCCAGATTTTCATCCCCTAGGAATACTGCTGTTTCAATACAAGCAGCTTTTAGTAGGGGTTTTTCACTTCCTTCGCGGAATTGCTTTATGATCTTTGCCGGTACATTAGGTGTTTCTGCTGTAGCAAAGAATATTGATGACTGCTGCTTCAAGCTATCAAATAGCTCTGAGTAATCTCCATCTAACTTCTCCAGTGCTTTACGGATCAGTGTATTCTTGATTACTTTTAGTTTGATGTCTTTCTCAAAACACAGCTTACGCAGTTCATGCATTTCAGCTACGGTCAGTCCTCCGGCATCAGTGATGTAGAAGTTAGGGAACGTTTTAAAATCTTCCGCTAACTCATCTACAAAGGCTATTTTCTCTTGCTTCGTCATAATCTTTCGGATTAAATACCTGGAACTGTCGCCTTATCTAACTTAATACCGGGACCCATAGTCGTACTTACAACGATAGATTTAAAGTAAGTTCCTTTAGAAGAACTAGGCTTCAGGCGCTGTAGCGTCTGGAGAAGTTCAGTTGTATTATCAACAATCTGATCTACTGAAAAGGATACTTTACCTACAGCCGTATGTACAATACCGGTCTTGTCTACACGGAAATCAATCTTTCCGGCTTTTACTTCTTTTACTGCCTTTGCGACATCAGGAGTCACTGTACCACTCTTAGGGTTAGGCATAAGGCCACGAGGTCCTAGAACACGTCCCAAACGCCCTACCTTAGGCATTACGTCAGGAGAACATATTACTACATCTACATCAGTCCAACCTCCCTGGATCTTCTGGATGTACTCATCCAGCCCTACATAATCTGCACCTGCTTCTTTAGCAGCTTCCTCTTTATCAGGTCCGGTTAATACCAATACAGTTACCTCTTTACCAGTTCCATGAGGAAGTGTTGCCACCCCTCTCACCATCTGATCAGCCTGCCTTGGGTCTACCCCGAGTCGTACATGAACTTCGACAGAAGCATCAAACTTAGTGAAGGAGGTTTCTTTCGCTAATGCGCAAGCTTCCTTCAGGTCGTAAGATTTTTCACTGTCTACTTTTGCCGCGGCTTCTTTGTATTTCTTTCCTGCCATGGTTATTTATTATTGGGCTATCCCATTAGAGACAGCAACCATGATTTAGTTTGCTTCTTGTTCCCAGGGTGGGTTACCTTCTACAGTAATACCCATACTTCTCGCCGTTCCTGCTACCATTCTCATTCCTGACTCTACTGTAAAACAGTTGAGGTCAGGCATCTTGGTTTCTGCAATTGTTCTAACGTCATCCCAGCTCACCTTAGCAACCTTATTTCTGTTAGGCTCAGAAGAACCTTTCTTCAACTTAGCTGCGTTCATCAGCAATACTGCTGCTGGTGGGGTTTTGATGATAAAATCGAAGCTCTTATCTACATATACTGTGATCACCACAGGTAGAACTTGCCCCATTTTATCCTGGGTCTGAGCATTAAAGCGCTTACAAAACTCCATGATGTTCAGCCCCTTGGCACCCAAAGCGGGTCCGATCGGCGGTGAAGGATTGGCTTGTCCACCCCTTACCTGAAGCTTTACATACGTTTCAATTTGCTTAGCCATACACTCAAAATTGTGAAGCCAATCCCGTTTTCACGGGCTTATATATACTACCTTTGATCTCAGCGGGGAAGCTTTGCAGGTCCAGAGCTCACAATCCAGTCCTGACAGCTGATCTCAAATGATCAGTATTCTTTTTCAACCTGGAAGTAGTTCAGCTCTAGGGGCGTGTTACGTCCGAAGATTTTCACTACTACCTTTAATTTTTTCTTATCCTCATACACCTCATCAATGATACCCGTAAAGCCATTAAATGGTCCGGCCATTACTTTTACTGGCTCACCTTTGATGAATGGTTCTTCAGGCATTTCGCCTTTATCATTCATCTCATCTACTTTTCCAAGAATCCTATTTACTTCTGACTGTCTTAAAGGAACCGGATCACTTCCTTTTCTGTCACTCAAAAATCCAATTACATTAGGGATATCTTTCACAACAGGAATGAGTTCTGCAACTAACTCACATTCCATGAGAATGTATCCGGGAAGGAAGTTCCTCTCTCTCAGTTTCTTTTTTCCGTTGCGCATTTCAAATACCTTCTCAGTAGGAATCAGTACCTGTTCTACGTACTCATCCATCCCTGTGCGAATGATTTCGCTTTCAAGGTATTCTTTCACCTTCTTTTCCTTCCCACTAATTGCTCTTACTACATACCATTCCTTTGCCATCTCCTACTTTCCTTTTATTAAGTGAAAAGATCATATAATCCTCCCATAGTACCCTTAAACAAGAGGTCCATCAAGAAAATGATTAAGGCAATCATTATTGATGCAATTAGAACAGTTACGGTACTGCTTTGAAGCTCTTCTAATGATGGCCACTGTACTTTATACAGAAGTTCATCAGAATACTCTTTAAAAATCTGTCTCAGTCTTTCCATTTATCTGCTTGTGCACGGGTGGTAGGACTCGAACCCACAGCCTACGGTTTTGGAGACCGCCACTCTACCAATTGAGCTACACCCGTGTGTAATTGGTTACTTAAAGTTAGAATGTGCGACATTCGGATAAGAATTTATCCGAATGTCAGCAAATCTATATTATAAGAATCCTTATTCTACGATCTCTACAACCTGTCCGGCACCGATAGTACGGCCACCTTCACGAATCGCAAAACGAAGACCTTTTTCCATCGCGATTGGGTAGATAAGTTCTACATCGATGGTTACATTATCACCAGGCATTACCATATCCACTCCAGAAGGAAGTGAAACTACACCTGTTACATCAGTAGTTCTGAAGTAGAACTGAGGACGGTAGTTAGTGAAGAAAGGAGTGTGACGTCCACCTTCATCCTTGCTCAGAACGTAGATCTCAGCCTTAAACTTCATGTGAGGATTCACACTACTAGGCTTAGCGATTACCATTCCGCGCTTGATAGCGGCTTTATCAACACCACGTAGAAGAAGTCCTACGTTATCACCAGCTTCTCCTCTGTCAAGAATCTTACGGAACATCTCTACCCCTGTGATAGTAGATGTCATAGGCTTCTCTTCTTTATCTCTCAGGCCGATAATCTCTACAGGATCACCAGAATTGATTACTCCTCTTTCAATTCTTCCGGTAGCCACTGTACCACGACCAGTAATAGAGAATACGTCCTCTACAGGCATTAGGAAGTCTTTGTCAATATCACGCTCAGGAGTAGGAATGAAGTCATCCACACTAGCCATCAGCTCCATTACTTTATCTTCCCACTTAGGCTCACCATTTAATGCTCCAAGTGCAGATCCCATTACTACAGGTGTGTCATCACCAGGGAATTCATAGGCACTCAAAAGCTCACGAACCTCTAGCTCTACAAGCTCAAGAAGCTCCTCATCATCCACAATATCTACTTTGTTAATGAATACTACCAGAGCTGGTACTCCTACCTGTCTTGCAAGCAGGATGTGCTCACGAGTCTGAGGCATAGGACCATCTGTTCCGGCAACCACGATGATAGCACCATCCATCTGAGCAGCACCAG
>JBCDBC010000193.1:0-7595 GCA_039184535.1 Bacteroidota bacterium
CAAGTTGAATGCTGCCCTGCATTTCAGGCCTACAGAAAACCTGGAAATATCTTATGATGCGACTTATAACCAAGGGGATCTGGTATTAAGACATACCACAGTGTATCCATTCTCTAACGCCTCCACCTTTAACCATAAGCTAGAAATAAAAAGCCGATACTTTAATACCAAGATCTATCAGGTGAGTGAAGACTCCAGAGATACCTATTTAACGCTAGCTACAGGAAACTTTATCCAGCAGGGATTGAAGGATAATGGGAGCTGGGCTGCCGACTATGGAAGGGCTTACAGAGGAGAGATTCAGGGAGTAGAGGCTAGAGATCATCAGGCCGCCAGGCTCTTTGCGGACAGAGACCTCCCGGGACCTGAGAGTAATGAGTTTAAACAGCTTTTGGCAGCTACCTTAGCTAATCCGGATATCAGAACAGGAGGATCAAAATTCATTGATAAGTCTTCCTTAGTACATGGAGAATTTAACTCTGATCTAAGTGAGTTCTTGGGAGGGTGGAATCTCCAGGTTGGTGGAAGCGTGAGAAGATATCTGCTTGACTCTGATGGGGAGCTATTTAACGATGGACCTAATGGGTTTGGAGATCCGATAGATATACTGGAAACAGGGGCTTATGTGCAGACTTCTACAGCTCCTGCGGAAGATGAGGTACCCTTGAGATTAAGGGCTTCCTTACGTTTTGATAAAAACTCAAACTACAAAGCCAGGATTACGCCTCGTATTGCTGGGGTCCTTTCCCTAGGAGAAAACAGACAGCATAACTTCAGATTGAGTTACCAGACAGGGTTCCGAAATCCTGCTTCACAGGAGTCTTACATAGCCTTGGATTTAGGTGAGGCCATTATTCTAGGAGGTACAGAAGATAACCTGGAGAATTATACCTATCAGAATGCTGATGGAGTCATTCTGGATGGGATAGTGATTAGGGAGAGTCTGGTTACCATTCCTTCCTTCCAGGCCTTTATGGCAGGTGGAGGAACAAACCCAGGAGTACTTGTTCCTGCTTCTATAGAAACCCTGAGACAGGAACAGATTTCTACCATAGAACTGGGGTACAAAGGTTTACTGGAAGATCAGTTTTACCTGGATTTAAATGTATACTTCAGTACATATGAGGACCTGGTTACCAGGAGAAATGCCATCAGTCCGATAGCGGGAAGGGTGTTCTCCCTATATGCAAATGTACCTGAAAGAATTTCCTCCACAGGAGCAGGAGTAGGCATAGAATGGTCAGCGCCTCTTGGGTATAGATTGAAAGCGTCCTATATGTATGCCGAGTATAATGCGGAAGAGGCTATTAGGCAAAACCCTGAGTTTCTGCCTTCCTTCAATCTACCACAGCATAGATTTCATGCCATGATAGCTAACAGAAACATGGTAGAAAACTTCGGGTTCCAGATAGACTACAGATGGTCTGATTCCTATGAATGGCAGTCACCATTTGGGGTAGGGGATATAGCCAGTTTTCAGGTGATAGATGCGGCCATTCATTATAAGATAGACAATGTAAAGTCTATTTTGAAGTTGGGCGCCACTAACTTACTGGATGATAAATATCAGACTATGTATGGCGGCCCCTTTATTGGGCGACAGTACTACGTAAGCATACTGTTTGATGAATTCCTGCGATAAGAATAAGATAAGAGGCTGTTTATACAGACTCATTCTCAAAGAAAAATGTAAGCTGTTTTAACGGCTTGGGCGGCAGAAGGGCTTTTTTAACCTTGCGGACGGTATTGACAGAAACTCCACATTTTGAAGATGCCTGTCGCAAGCTAAGCCCCTTCTTTATAGCTGCTACCACTTCAGGGTACTTTTCTAATACCTGTTTCCTGGTTTCAGTAGATCCTATGGGTCTTCCTATATGCTTTCCATCTGATTTAGCCAGTTGTTGACCTCTCCTTACCCGAAGGCTTTTAATGTCTTTTTCCTGAAGCACAAAACCCTGTAGCAGGTTATAAACAGGATAAAAATCAGGATGAAGCTGCCCGCTTTCTTCCAGGGTTTGGTAGCCTAAATCATGTATGTATATGGATACATGCTGGCTGTGAAATAGATCTATCCATTTCATGATTTCCAGCGGTTTTCTCCCCATTTGGGTAAGCTGATTGATCATGAGAAGTTGGTAGCTTCCTTCAGCAGCATATTTTAGAAGAGTGGCCAGACCTTCCGATCTTCCAGGATGAGTTTCCCAGGATTCTTCTACGGAATATTCCACCTCATACCCTTTTCTGATAGCGATCCTTTCCAGCAGTTCTGTCTGTAGGGCTTGTTCGCCCTGATTAAAGGTGGTTTTACAAAAAATGGCTGCTTTCATATCTGGCATAAATCCGTATCTAAGATACGTTTCTTAGCTGACGTATCAAACTTAGTAGGTCTTTTTGTGATACAGAATTGTATTCTCCTCTGGAAAGCGTGGGTATATTGCCAACTTTCTTGTATGTTACGAGTATAAGGAATAAACAACATTTTGAGAATTCTCCCCTGGTTTTTAGCCCTGATCGGATTTGGATTGGCAGGCGGTATGTACTACCTCAGCCAACTACGCCTCATGCCTGAAGAAGTTCCCGTAGTAACGCATACCGTAGTTCTGGAAAAGATAGAAGGCCTGGGCAAAATGGAATTATTGAAATACCAGTTTTCTGATATAGTCTCTCATGAGATTATGCGTGAATGGCTACCCGACCCTAAGGTGGTTTTGCTCGTACAGGGAGAAACGGTAGCCTGTGTAGACTTCACCAAAATAGACAGCAGCAAGGTACTTTTGCAAGGAGATACGCTACAGGTTATTCTTCCTGAACCAGAAGTATGCTACCATAAAATAGACCACCAACGGTCTAAGGTATATGAAACAGAGTATACCTTTCTCTATGGAGGAGAATTGGTGGATGCTGCCTACAAGGAGGCGGAGAATCAGGTACTTCAATCTGCTCTTGATGCTGGCATACTGGATAACAGTAGGGTACAGGCTGAGAATATGCTGGTTCCCATGCTAGAGACCCTTACTGGCAAGCATATTGATCTCAGGTTTCAGTCTGATATTGTGCTTTCCAAGGAAGAAAAGATTAGGTATTAGGGATCCCTAGAATGTCACTTCTGAGCTAACTATCTTATCTCCTCTCTTCACCTTTACCTCCACAGTATCTCCTTTTTTGTGAGCAGCTAGGGCTTCCATATAAGTATAGATATCCGTAACCTCCATGCCCCCCAGTTTAGTAACTATATCACCATCCTGGAGACCGGCCCTTTCCGCAGGTCTGTCTGATAAGACTGCATCTATCTTCATCCCATCTCCACTGTAGGTATAATTAGGCATGACCCCCAGAGTGACTTTGAACTTGGGACTGCTTCTTTGCTCATTTTTGGTTTCCTGGAAGACAAGCTCTTCTCCATCTAGTTCTACCACCAGATCCGTGATCCAATCTGCGATTAGAGATATTCCTTCGTAGTTGATCAGGTGACTATCATCTGAAGGCTTATGGTAGTCGTTATGTGCACCCGTGAAGAAGTGTAAGACAGGAATATCTTTTAGGTAGAAAGACGTATGGTCAGAACCTCCCACCCCTGATTTAGTAAAAGTTAACTTCAGCCTGTCATTATTGACGTTTAGGAGCGTTTCTTCCCACTTTGAGGCCGTTCCAGTACCTATGAGGGACATTTCTTTCTTGTCATTTAGTCTGCCTACCATATCCAGATTGAGCATGTAGTTTACCTCATCCAGAGAAACAGTGGGATTATCTGCAAAATGCTTGGATCCAAGAAGTCCTAGTTCTTCTCCCGAAAAAGCGATGAAGAGGATGTTGCTGCTAATATTCTCCTTCTCTGCTAGTCTTTCTGCAACTGCCAGTAGCCCGGCTATCCCACTGGCATTATCATCAGCTCCATTGTGAATGGCACTATCTCCAGGGGCTAATGAGCCATAGGCCCCATATCCCAGGTGATCAAAGTGTCCACCGATGATGATGGTTTTATCTGCTCCTTTATCTATCCATCCCACCACATTAGTAGCTTCCAGTTTCTCTTTGTCTTCTTGCGGTGCATGCGGATTAGCACTAAAATAGAAATCAAAGGGCTGTAGCCAGCTTCCATCGCTTCCTTTAGGGCTCAAGCCCATTTCTTGCATTCTTTCTTGTATGTACGCGGCCGCTAATTCTTCTCCTATTGTACCTGCTTGCCTCCCTTCAAGTAAATCAGAGGCTAAGTAGGCCAGGTCCTTTTGGATCTGATTAACATCATTTTGGGCTCTCCCTATAAAGGCAGAGACAACTATAAGTAAACAGATAAGTGGAATTCTCATGTAACTAAGCTTAGATTTAGTCTAAATATAAGGGTATTTGATATACCAAACACATTTCTCTACTTATCATTCTGGTAGATTTCATGTGAAGCATTTCCTCCTGATTGTATGTACCCTATCAGGTCCACTATTTCCTGCTCATTTAGGCGGTTAAGTAATCCTGGCGGCATAGGAGAAATAGCAGACTTCTCTCTACTTTCTACCTCAGATAAACTCAGCGTTTTTAGCAAAGAGGGATCATAAATGCTGATCCCGATAGAAACACTATCTGCGGTTTCATCCATAAGTCTACCTATGACTTTTTCTCCATTCTTGAGTGTTAGAATAGTAGATGCGTACTGATCTGACACCTCCTGGCTGGGGGAGAAAATAGCATCTAATAAACTCCAGTTGTTGAACCTAGTATAGGCCTGTGTAAGGTCAGGTCCTATGTTTCCACCTTTCCCGTTCATCTGATGGCAAGCGGCACATAGGGCAGCTTCATATAATTGTTCTCCACGAGAAAAGTCAGGACTTAAGGGACTGCGATTTCCTATCAGTCGACCTACCTCTTGTTTATTGTAATCCCTGCCTGGACCCTCTGGCTGAGGGAGTGTACTCAGATCTATACCGCTATCCCAACTTTTGGCTAGATCGCCTAAAGAGGCTCTCTGTTCTTCAGAAAGTTTGTCTAGGGTACTTAACCTTATCTTATCAATGAAGCCTCTATAACTCATTCCTCCGGACCTTGAAGTAGCTTCATAAAACCAATTAAAGTATCTGCTTAAGCTTTTCTCTTCCCAGTGTTTGCTTGCCTGTGAAAGGTAATTGGCATAAGATACATTTTGGGTAGGAGGGAAGTTTTTGAGCATATTCTCTATGTCTGGCCCGTATTGTTCACTTCTGGCGGTAATGTTCTCTCCTATATAAAGGCCATCTTCTTTTTCACTGGCTTTTTGATCCATCAGATCTAGTATGTCTTCTTGAACGCCCTTTTTCTCCAGAAATACCAACAGCTTGGCCAACTCCTGATTAAGCTGATCATTCCTATTGGGGAAAGCTTTGGAAAGTTTGTCCCTGAATAGGGCCTTTTGAAGTGGACCTGGCGCATCCAATCTGATACATACCAATTCCAGGGCTCGTAAGAAGGACAGTTTCTGCTCATCTGATAAATTTTGAAAGGAAACTAGTCCCAGTTTAGTAAAGGCCAGATTAGCTTCTTTGGGGGAGGCTGTATGTGCCAGGGCTATAGATGCCGGGATAAGCTTATCAGGATTTGTTTCTTTTAGGTATTTGGCTTTCCAGAGATCTATTGAATGGTGTTCCAGACCCGTATATGCCGTGTAGTGAATAAAACGGTCAGGATGATCAAGGTTTTCCCAAAGAAGGTCAATGTTGGAGATAGAAGGATTATGGTAAGTTTGACTGAGTGTGGTTCTTAAGGCTCTTAACTCCTCTTGTGATTCATGAGCTTCATACTTTACCGTACTAATCTGACTTGGCTCTGGATAACTGATTCTATAAAGGCCTGATACGCCTCTTCTCCCACCTGTTACTATATACATGGCTCCGTCTTCCCCAAAGACGCCATCAGCTACGGGAAAAGGAATGCCGGAAAGGAATTCTTCTTTTATACCTTTATACGTACTGCCTTCAGCTGAGAGGGTAACATAGTAAATGGTCCCGAAGCTCCAGTCAAAGAGAAACATTCCATCCTGATAGCGAGAAGGGAAATGAGAAGACTTACCATATAAAACCCCGGTGGGGGATCCCTGCCCAATATTTACTACCGGAGGGAGGTTGTCTTCATAATAAGGCTGAAATTTTCCTGAGCCTGTTCGCCATCCAAATTCACTACCAGCCACTGCATGGCATAACCTAATAGGTCTGTACCAAGGCATACCCATGTCCCACTCCATATCTGAGTCAAACACGAAAAGTTCTCCATCTTGGTTGAAGGCCATGTCATAGGGGTTTCGATAGCCTGAAGAAAATAAGGTCCAGTGCCTTCCTTCTTCATCTGTGCGGGCTACCCATCCGCCTGGAGCTGTCCTGTCTGCCGCATGGCCTCTAGGGTCCTTTAACAGAGGGAAGAGTTGGTCTTCTTGCCAATTAGCAGGTCTTAGATAGGCGTCCATTTTTGGAAGGTCTGTGTGATTGCCTCCTATCAGGTATAAGTGCTTACCTTCTGGTCCAAGGACTATGGCGTGAGGTCCATGTTCTCCATCACCTTCAAAGGATTTAAGTTGAGTGATTTTGTCAAATTGATCATCTCCATTTGTATCCTGTAATCGGTATAGGCCACTATTCCTATTTCCTAAGCCCTCATCTGCATTGACAGACACATATAGGCTGTTGAAGGCATATAATAGTCCCTGGGCATGCCCTATTTCTACGCCCAGTGTCTCTATGTCCCTTCTTTTAAGGGTTTTCCCTGCCTTGGGAGGCGTCATTCTATATAAATTGCCGTATTGATCAGAAGTTATCAATCGGCCTTTGTGATCAGTAGTAATGGACACCCACGAACCTTGCTTCTGCACTGAGGGGGCATACAGAAGCTCTGCCATGAAACCGTCAGGCATGCTTAATGAGGAAGCTGAAATGGGCTTTTGGCTGTTAGGGTCAGGGACAGGATTGCAGGCCGTTAGTCCTGAACAAAGAAGAATTGTCCAGAAGAGCATTTTCTGATTGGACATAGGAGTAGATATTAGTAAACCAACTATAGAAGAAGAGACTATAGAATTCTTCTAATACCTTTTGCCCATCATGAGAGGTAGGACTTTTTATTAGGCTGATGCGGTCAAGGAAAAGTGAGCTTATTCTCCTTCAGGAGCCATTCTGAGTACTAGGCCTTCAAGGGATTCAGATACGGGTATCTGACAGCAAAGTCTGCTTTTCTCTTCGTCTACCTCCACTGCCATATCCAGGGCTGTATCTTCAGCATCTTCGCGGGGCTTGAGGATGTGATTACTTTCCACATAAACATGGCAACTCGCACATAAAGCCATACCTCCGCAAGTCCCTTTCATAGGAAGGTCATAAGCTTTAATGGTTTCCATAAGGTTCATACCCATATCAGTAGGGGCATCCAGTTGATGGGTATTCCCTTCGTGGTCTATCACAGAAATGCTTACGAAATCTTTCTCTATTACTTGTTGACTAGTATCCATGCTCGAAAAATCTCAATAAGGGTTTGTTAAGCAAATAGCATTTGTCATCCTAGCGAGTGAGTTTCGTGATAGGTTGGAAAACTAACCTAAGTAGTAGCCTTTATGTTATCGTATCGCAGAACTTGAATACGTGAATAAA
>JBCDBC010000194.1:0-7573 GCA_039184535.1 Bacteroidota bacterium
ACACATTTTTGTCAGACTTAATAAGTTCTCCTGTATAGATACTTGATAAGCTCCCGCTTGTTCCGAAAATAAGATGTGGACTCCTGTCCACCTATGCCTAATAAGTCAATCCCAGAAGCAGGTGGCCCTTTATCTATCCTCTTTCAACCCTATATATACCAAGGCCAAACTCCTTCCGTTAATTGAATAGACCTGATAAATGATTCCGTTTTTGGAATAATTGGAAACCAGGTCATATAGTAAAAAGAATTCAAATTCAGTTTAAGTTCTAGTAGGTACATTCACAGTTACTTATATCCTTGTTTATTCATTAAGCTGTAGGTACGCACTACAACCACCTAACCCAACACCATGAGACTGTCTGTTTACATCGGACTATTCTTTCTTCTCATTTCCTCAGTCTATGCCAGTAATGATCCCATCCCACGCGCAGGTGCTCGTGCCCTTAGTCTGGGAAATGCCTATGTGGGGGTGAGAGGAGACTATTGGAGCTTATACTACAATCCCGCCAGTATTGCTACTATCAGCGGCTTAGGTATGGGCGCATATGTAGAGCAGCGCTATTTACTGGAAGAATTTAACTATGGGAGTGCTGGCCTGGTTATCCCCATTTTTGAAAGGCAAGCTATAGGATTGGAAGCTAGCTCCTTTGGCTTTTCAGCTTACAGAGAAAGTAGGGTAGCTTTTAGTTATGGGATCTCCTTCCTCAACAATTTCAGCATAGGGGCTAAACTCAACTATGCTACCCTCAACATAGCAGAACACGGAAATACGGAAGCCATTTATGTAGACGTGGGATTTAACACGGCTCTAAGCGATGAACTAAGCCTGGGTTTTGCAGCATACAATGTCAATCAGGCCCAAATAGAAACAGCTACGGGCTTCATGGAAGACATACCTACGGTATTTTCAGCAGGAATCGCATTTACGCCTAACGAGAAAGTGATGTTGGTGGCAGACCTCCAAAAAGACATTGATCATCCGGTATCCTTCAGAGGAGGGATTGAATATGCCTTTGCAGATGTACTGCAGGCCAGAGTGGGAGTGAGTAATGAACCCCTAACAGCCAGTGGAGGCTTTGGGGTGAATCATAACGGCTTGAACCTGGACTTTGCTGTCTCCTATCAGGAGCAGCTTGGCTATACGCCTCACGTTTCTCTTAGCTACACCTTCGGACAACAAGGAGAATGAAAGCAGATCCTATGAAAACACTTTCTACTTTCATACACATAAGTCTTTTCTTCTTGGTCCTGCTAGCTAGTACATGGCGGTTAGTAGCTCAGGTGGATACCCTTCAGACGGAAGAGATTATCTCTAACCATGATGTCCTCACAGACCAGCAAATAGAGGACCTCATCACCAATCTGGAAGTAGATGAGCAGGTAGACTATACCATTTACACAGATCGGCTAAACGACCTCAAGCGTAAGCCCATCAATCTCAACACTGCTAGAAGAGAAGACCTCCAACAGCTTCCGGGTATCACAGATATACAAATCAGAAGGCTGGAAGAATACAGGGAGAAGTTCGGGAAGCTGACCACTATTTATGAGCTACAAGCTGTACCTGGATTTACGCAGGACCTAATTCAGCAAATCAGGCCTTACTGTACAGTCCGGGAAGGAGGGCCCACAGATATAAGCCCTGGCGTCAATCATCCCGCTGGCCCTAGCCTGAATGAGATCTTTAATGGGCTGAAAGCTGAGATCACCCAGCGTTTTGTGATCGTACCAGAAGAGCAGTTAGGCTATACAGATCCTGACACTACCTTCATACCCGTCATAGGGGGAGATGGAGATACGGTGGATACAAGACAAGAGTTAAGTACACGCTATGCCGGCTCTCCCTGGAGATCCTATTCCCGTATCAGGCTGCGCTACAACCGTAATGTTAGTATGGCCTTAACGGGAGAAAAAGATCCCGGAGAAGAATTTAGATGGTCTACCCAGGACCGCTACTATGGATATGATTTCCTGTCGGGACACATAGCCTTACAAGACTTTGGTAATCTGAAGTCCCTGGTAGTAGGAGACTATAACCTGCAGGTAGGGCAGGGCCTGGTTCTTTCCAAAGGCTTAGGCTTTGGGAAGGGGGCAGAAGTCATCAGCACACTCAAACAACCCAATCTGGGAATCAGACCCTATGCTTCCGTCAACGAGAATCAGTTTTTGCGTGGAGCAGCTGCTACGGTAGGCTTAGGGGATGTATATGTTACGGGCTTCTTTTCTACCCTCGACCGAGATGCCTCTGTCCAATTAAGTGATACACTTTTGGAGAGTATAGAAACTGTCTCTAATCTCCAAACCAGTGGATTCCACAGAACACCAAATGAAATAGCCAGCAGAGGGGCCATAGAGGAAACTATGTATGGAGGGCGACTGGAATATAAACGGAACACCTTTAGTTTAGGTGCTACTCACTATGTACAGCAGTTTGGGGCACCTTTGCAGCCCGGTACAAGAGTGTATCAGCAGTTTGATTTTAGCGGAGATGAGAATTACGTAAGTGGCTTTGATTTTGATGTGCTCCTAAACAATGTAAACTTCTTCGGAGAGCTAGCCAGATCCAAGTCTGGTGGAATGGGAGGTGTCTTAGGACTAATGAGCAGCTTGTCGTCCAAGTTGGATGTAGCCCTTCAGTTGAGGCATTTCGATAAGGATTTCCATTCTAACAGAGCCTTTGCTTTTGCCGAGCGGCCTACTGTGGTGCAAGCAGAACAAGGCCTGTATTTGGGGGTTAAACTCAAGCTCAATCCTAAGTGGACCATCAGTAGCTACTTTGATCAGTATAATTTTACCTGGAGTACCTTCCGTGCGTCCTTTCCTTCTACAGGCTATGAGTTCCTCACCCAAATAGAGTACAAGCCTAAGCGAGGCACACTCGTCTACCTACGTTTCAGATCTGATAACAGAGAGCGAAATGCCAATGTATTCCCTGAAGGTCAACGACTGGACTTCCTCGTACCTACCCAGAAAAACCAACTGAGGGTGCACTTCCAGTCCAGACTGACCCGCAGCCTGGAGATCAAGACGCGTGCAGAATTCTCTCGCTTTACCAAAGAAGGAGAAGACACCCATAGGGGATTGTTGGTGTATCAGGACCTTTCCTGGAAGTGGGGTTATAAGTTTAAGCTGACAGCCAGATATGCCATCTTTGATGCGCCTAATTTCGAAGCCAGGATCTATGCTTATGAGAATGACATACTCGGCTTTTTCTCCATACCTCCTTACTTCAATACCGGAAGAAGGTATTATGGCATCATCAATTACAAAGCCACCCGCAACATTGAATTGTGGGTTCGCTGGGCCCAAAGTCGTTTCCATGAAGAAACTACGGTAGGATCCGGCCTCAACCGCATAGAAGGAAATACCCAATCAGAGCTAAAGCTGCAGGTGAGGTTTAAGTTTTAGGAAAAAAGAGAAAGGCTTCCTTTATAAGGTCCCTGAGGCTCTCTAAGGGGCGGATTTTCCTTCAGCAAAGAAACGTTAAGGTATAGCTTATTGGCGGAAATAGCTCCATCTGAGCGAAAACTATGTAGCCCTATCCCAAATGTTGGAATAGCCTCTTAGAGGCGGCATCTGATGAGAATGCTAGATTTTGCCTTTGAAGGGCTTTAGAGTAAACTCCCTTAGTTTATTGCAGCTGCTAATCTTCTAATCACCTGCCAACAACTCCCTAACCCTTACTACATCTGGATGGGTAATACCTGCTTGTTCCAGTTCTGCTAGATCAGAAAGAAAGGCCTCCCCATAGGTATCATATCTATCATCTACCCAAGCTTTATCTTTCCATTCCCTAAACAGAGAATTGGCTTCCTGGTATTTTCCCTGGAATAGCAAGGCTGTGGCCAGATTAGATATCACACCTGTAGATTCTGGAGAAAGTTCCAGGGCCTTCCGAGCTGACTGCTCGGATTCTAAGTAATCTCCTGCGAATAGGGCATACCAAGAGAGATTATAGTATGCTAGGGCCAATCCGGAAACCACATCAGCATTTTCTGGATGCGCTTCAGCTACTTTTTGTCTATGAGATACAACTTTCTTGTGAAAGGCATAATTATTAGCCTGATCTCCTCCTACATAACTGAGACGTTCATACAGGAGAGATAGGTTGTAATGACCTTCTATATCTAGGCTATTTTCGGGGATGGTATCATATGCTAGCTGCGCCCTTGTGAAGTAGACCTTGGCTGAATCCAGCTTACTCTGCTGATAAAATTTCCATCCCTTCTCATTCAAGGCATTTCCGTAAGCATCTATTCGACTTAGTTCTTGTATTCGTTCTTGGACTTGTTGTTGTCTCTTTTTGACAAGTTTGCCTTCTTTAGCTAGCTTATAGACTGAATCTGACTTAATATATTGGGTGAGTGCTTGGGGTAGTAGTAACATTTTTCTGTATACATCCCCAAGCCTATAGTAGGTACTTCCAAGCGTAGCGCTAAACAAAGCTGGTTTATTCTTGGCAAGTTCTTCCCGAATTCCTATAGCTTCCTCATATGCCTTTACTGCTTCTGGATAGCGCTCTAAGTACTTAAAGGTAACACCTAGGTTATTGAGTATCATAGCCACGTCTCCTTTATATTGTTGAGGATTCTCCATGGCAAGTGCCTTATAAATTTCTAAGGCTTCCTTGTAGGCAGGGATAACTTCTGAGTAGCGACTAAGGTAATTATAGGTATTGCCTAGGGTGTTTAGTGAATTAGCTAAATTAGGATGATATTTTTGGCCATTCTCCTCCGCAAGTCTTCTGTAAATCCCAATGGCCTCTTTATAGGTAGTAATGGCATCTGGATACCGTTTGATATTTTCGTAAGCTATTCCAAGATTGAAATATGACATGGCTACAGCTGGCTCATATTTTTGAGGATTATCATTAGCTAACCTAAGTCTTATGTCAAGAGCTTTTTCATGGGTAGTAATCGCTTCGGAATAGCGTTCGAGATCCTCATAAGCTATTCCCAAGTTATTAAGTGTCACAGCCACATCTGACGCATATTTTTGAGGATTTTCATTGGCAAGCTTTTGTCTAATTCTAAGAGCTTCCTCATAAGCAGGGACTATTTCTGAATCAACTTGTAGGAATTGGTAAACATTTCCCAGATTATTGAGTGTCATAGCTACATCCGGTTCATACTTCTGAGGGTTCTCTTCTGCAAGCTTTCTACTTATCTCAAGGGCTTCCTTGTAGGTAGTGACTGCATCAGCATAACGATGTAATTCTGTATAAGTTATTCCCAGATTATTGAGGGTGTTTGCCATAATAGCCTCGTACTTTTGCGGGTTCTCCTGGGTAAGCCTTCTTCTTATCACAAGTGATTCCCCATAAGCCTCAAGTGCTTTAGAATATAAATTGAGATCTGTATATACGATTCCTAAGTTGTTTAGTGTCGATGCTATATCAGGCTCATATTTGTCAGGATTCTCACGTCCCAGTCTCCTTCTTATCCCAAGAGCTTTTGTAAATAGAGAGATCGCTTCTGAATATTGATTGAGGTCAGTATATGCATTTCCCAGATTGTTGAGTGACATGGCCACATCTGATTCGTACTTTTGGGGATTATTTTTGGCAAGCGTCTCGTAAATCCCTAAAGCTTCATGATAGGAAGTAATTGCTTCTTGATGACGATTGATGTTTTTAAATGCAACTCCCAAGTTATTGAGAGTACCCGCTACATAATTATTATACTTCTCAGGCTTTTCCTTGGCGAGCGTTTTCCAAATGTCATTTGCTTCCTTAAAAGCTTTTATTGCTTTGGAGTATATGTCCTGTTCTTCAGAAGCTGAACCCAGAAATCCTAATGCTATAGCTTTCTCTTTTGCGCCTACAGCTATTTGTAATAAATTTTCCGCATACCTTAACAAGGTCTGACTTTGGTTTTGATCCAAGAGGAATAAGCATAAGGTATTGAGGTTCTCAAAATTAGCAGGATCTGCTTCTACTGCCTTTTCATAATAGGTTTGGGCTTTTTCAAATTGAAAACTTGTAAGGGCTATATCTGCAGCACTTAACAGTGCTTCAACATCTTGCTCTATAGAACTTTCTAATGCTCCTATAACTTCCCTTTTAGCCTCAATCCTCGCTATGATTTTATCTACATCCAGAATTTGAAGGGCATCAGTGATTTTGCCTTGCTGGTATAATTGCATAGCACGGGTAAGCTCTTCAGAGGAATTCTCAGGATCAAAACGGGCAAGACGTGCCGCAAGGGAGTCTACATTCTTTTCCGCTATTTCTTTCTTTCGGGTAAGTTCAGCTATGGCTTCATAATTCATATTGTCCGCCAACACTTTAGCTTCTGCCTCATAATTTCGCTGAATATTTTCCAGGGTTTTAATTCCGTAAAACTGGGCAGCTAGTTTGTCCCGTTGGGAACGGGGACACATATAGATGTCTAGTTGGTCGGAATCACTATCAGGTATTCTGGGTTTAAGGGATTCTCTGTTTATGACAGCATATCCTTCCTTAATCAGGTGTAACTTTATAGAAGCCCCTCTTTTTTCCCCTAAGAGAGAAATGGAAAATATACCGAAGCTGTCAGAAGTATTGTCTGTAACCAAGCTGGAACTACCACTCACCCTAATACGCACATTCGGAAGGCCCTTATCCTCTTCAAGGCCATCAAGGATCATCCCATTTAATACTTGAGCAGATGATAAGGTTAAGAAACTGAGTAAGCCTATCAGGATGATGAAAATTCTCATACTCCTAAAATGCCAAATGTTTCCAGCTTAATCAATACATCCAGGGAGACAGCAGCATTGGAATAAAGGAAGTGGATGTTAATACCCCACACTCACCCCTCCATTCACCGCAATCCCCTGCCCGAAGAAGAGGCCCGTGATATTATCCGTCTGTAGGAGCAATTGAATGTTGCCGTTATCAGCAAAGGGGAATCTGATGCCACCACTGGCACCGACGCCATAGCGGTCAAGACCCCCTCCATAGGCATTAACCCCTAGCATAAATCTACCGTTCCATTCCTGGTAGTAGGCCAAGTTTAGCATAGGTATGTCAGATACATTTCCATAGCGGGTAAGACCTGAATGAAGAGAAACAACCCCATAGGCAGCATCATTAAAATGATAGAAAGCCGAAAGGTGAACGCTCCCGGCCAATGGACTAGAAGAAGTTCCATCTTCTGTTATTGGGAAGAAGAGATTCTCTAAGGTATCTGTAGGATCCAGAGAAGCATCTTCTTCTCCAAGAGAAATGATGTTCTCCACCTCTATCCCCTCATAGCTGAAGTCCACAGTATTGTTGCGGATAACTCCATCCCAACTAATGAATCCCAGATCCAGCGCGGCTACATGAATCTCCCACTGATCACTTATTTTGTGTGTAATACCCACGTCTACCCCAGCACCATAACCATCTATACCAGAGGAGGCAGTTTGGAATACATCATAAGTACTCCTGACATCTACTTGTCTACCATCTCCTGCTGTAAATAGCTCGTAGGAGAGATCATTGTAGAGGGTAGCCCTATCACCTAAGAGAAACTTGGCCCTGATCCCTAGGCGTGTCTCCCCAAAGTCGAAGGCAGTTCCCAGAGAAATCTCCTGATAGGACCAGT
>JBCDBC010000195.1:0-7560 GCA_039184535.1 Bacteroidota bacterium
CTATTTTCCATTCTTTCGTTTACGCTCATGCTCTTTTAGATGGATCTTTCTGATCCTGAGACTCTTGGGCGTAACTTCCAGATACTCATCTTCCTTAATGTATTCCAGGGCTTCCTCCAGGCTGAAACGGATAGGAGGCGCCAGCCTGGACTTGTCATCAGAACCAGCTGCACGCATATTCGTGAGTTTCTTGGTCTTGATCACATTCACTACCAGGTCATCCTGCCTGTTATTCTCTCCTATGACCATTCCCTCATACACTTCTTCCTGAGGGGCAATAAAGAACTTCCCCCTATCCTGAAGTTTATCCATGGCATAAGAAATAGCCGTTCCTTTTTCATGGGCTATGAGAGAACCTGAATTTCTTTTCTCTATATCTCCTTTTAGTGGCTCAAAGGATTTAAATCTATGTGCCATGATGGCTTCCCCAGCCGTAGCTGTAAGAATGTCATTACGTAGACCTATCAGTCCACGGGAGGGTATCTCAAAAGTCAGGAAGCAGCGTTCCCCCCTCACTTCCATATTCAGTAGCTCTCCCTTTCTACGGGTAACCAGGTCTATAGCCTTACCTGACATAGTCTCTGGCAGGTCTATTCTCAAGTCCTCTACCGGCTCGCACTTTCTTCCATCCACCTCCTTAACGATCACCTTAGGTTGACCTACCTGAAGTTCATAGCCTTCCCTGCGCATGGTCTCTATGAGAATAGACAAGTGAAGAATTCCCCTTCCAAAGACTGTATGGGCATCCGCAGAGTCTGCATCTTCTACTCTTAAGGCTACATTTTTTTCCAGCTCCTTATCCAATCTCTCCTTCAGGTGGCGGGAGGTAACAAACTTCCCTTCCTGACCAAAAAATGGAGAATTGTTAATGGTGAAGAGCATACTCATGGTAGGCTCATCTATAGTGATAGGAGGTAAGGCCTCTGGATGTTCAAAATCCGTAACCGTATCTCCTATGTCAAATTTCTCTAATCCCACCAGCGCACAAATATCCCCTGCAGATACACTGGGAACTTTTTTCTTCCCAAGTCCATCAAACACAAATAGTTCTTTCAGACGGGCCTGACGTATAGCCCCTTCTCTATCCACAATTTTGACAGGGGTATTTTCAGTAAGTTCTCCTCTGGTGAGTTTGCCTACAGCTATTTTCCCTACATAGGAAGAATAGTCAAGAGAGGTAATCTGAAGTTGGGCAGGACCTTCATTTACTTTTGGAGGAGGTACCAGTTCCAGCACCCTGTCTAGTAAGAAAGAAATATCTTCCTGCGGCTGGTCGTATGCTTCTCCCATCCATCCCTGTTTGGCAGAACCATAGACGGTGGTAAAGTCTAACTGTTCTTCTGAAGCATCCAATTCGAACATCAGCTCGAACACATCATCTCTTACTTCCTCAGGTCTACAGTTAGGCTTATCTACCTTATTGATGACTACGATGGGATTCAATCCCAGGCTTAGGGCTTTATGCAGCACAAAACGCGTTTGCGGCATAGGCCCCTCAAAGGCGTCTACTAACAACAACACGCCGTCAGCCATATTCAACACACGCTCTACTTCTCCTCCAAAGTCGGAGTGACCAGGTGTGTCTATGATGTTGATCTTGGTCCCTTTATAGGTAACGGAAGCATTCTTTGAGAGAATGGTGATCCCTCTTTCCCGTTCCAGATCATTACTGTCCATGATAAGCTCCCCGGGTTTTTCATGGTCTCCGAAGAGATTTCCTTGATGAAGCATTTTGTCAACCAGGGTAGTTTTCCCGTGGTCAACGTGAGCAATAATGGCTATATTTCTGATGGATGTCATACAACGCTTGGTTTTCGCGCTGCAAAGGTAGGATTAATTCCTGCCAGTTCCCCTTAATCGTTACTTTTTTTCTTCTTTTGACCAGATTTTGGCCCTTTGAAAGCCTACAGAACTTCCTTATTCCAGACATCTGGCTACATTAGACCCCACTCTTTTACAGATAAGTTCTAGTGTAATTCCTTTCTTCCCCATTCTCTCCAGTATGTCAGGGGTAAACTCTAGATGGCACTGATCTTCATAGTAATGTGTCCACCTGATACTAATGTCCATCTTCTGGATTCCCAGCTTTGCCAGCTCCTCAAACTTCCCTTCCAGCAAATCCATCATATACCCCAAGTGGTCTACATATCCCTCATCCGCTTTTCTCTCTAGCTGGAAGGACCAAAGGGTAGGTTCTGCTACTACCTGGCTTTCACTTACGCCTAACACCTTGGCTATTCTGGAATCCTTAGCTGATTCATGGATGATGTTCAGCTCTACCAGTCCAGTGTTGGGCTCGGAAAACTCATCCTTTTCCCCTTCTATCTGCTCAAAAGCATATTCAAACATGCTCCCATCCAGTAAGTTCAGAATCAGATTTTCTATTCTCTCTCTTTCCAGCCTAGAGATAAAAATCATGTTCTTCTTCCAGAGATAAGAATTCTCCAATGAGCCATTTTCAGCTATGAATTTTCTCACGAAAGAATAGGTGTAACAGGAGGCATGCCAAACGGTCTGGTCACTAAAGCGTACATATACCTCTGTAAACTCTCCCGGAATCAAGGAAAGAAGTTCCCCCTCATCATCATATCCCAGTTCTTCCCGCTCTATCCAGATATCTTCTATCTCTATGGGCTTAGCCTGATGCTCATCAATAATTGGCTTAGGCATCACCACGTCCTGCCCATTTCTCCAGAAGGAAAGGCAGGGCTTAATTTTTTCCTGTCCTAACCTAATTAGGGTGAGTGGATCGAAAGAAAGGCTACACTCTGCTTCGCAAATACTTTCCATCCATAAGGAAACTGCCTCTCTCTCTATTTTTAGCGAATCCAGATATGGATATAAGCCTTCCAGTAAATCCAGGTACCTGTTCACTTCTTCCATATCCGGCTCATCAGGTCTGTCCACTTCGTACAGTTTTACGATAGAGCGAGCCTCTTTTTCTGAAGAAACTTTTAACTCACGGCAAACATGATGATACTGATCAGGGGAAACCCAGGTTTCAAGACGGTAATGCGTATACATTGACTTGATGCTGTTCTGCTATTTTTTGATAAATTTTTGGGTAGCCTGATATCCTTCGAGTTGTAGTTTGAGGATATACACACCTGCATTCAGGCCACTTAGGTTTAGGGAGAATTCATTATTCCCGACTTCTACCTTCTGAATGACGCTTATGGGTTTATTTTGCTGAATGTCCCACACCTCAAGGTTGACTACTCCTTCCCGGTTACTGTAGATTTCTCCTGATAGGAAGTTCTCTACTCCGACCACAGGATGGATAATGTCAAAAGTGAAAAGGGGAGTGATAATGGCATAAGCCTCTTCCCAACGGATAGGTCCTTCCCCTACAATGGGATGAAATAAGTGATGTTCTCCATCCAAGCTAATCGCTATGCTAGATCCCTCTGAAAGCCTTTCAAAAAGATGAATAAGGGTTTCTCCCTCCTCAGGCCTAACTTCATCTTGGTCAAAGACTACTTGGCCATGGTCATCCCTGATTTGGATACCAAGCTGTTGGTAGTTCTGATCCGGTTGAATAATAATGTGTCCGTCGTCTGTGGGTAAGGAAAAAATTCTAGGCTGTGCGAGCAGATATACAGGTGAGGCCAGGAGCATCAATAGAAAGGTTTTTCCTATCATAACTCTTGTGAATGAATATCAAATCTATAGGATAGTCCCCAGCTTATCTTCTGTAAGCAAGAGGAAATCTTTCCTGCGTAATATTTCCCTACTGTTTTAGGGCTTCTTGGAGCATGTGTGTGATATTCTCATCTATGGACTTATCTAGCGCCTGAAATCCGTCAAAATTTCTACTGTTAGGATCAGCCCCGTATTCGAGCAAGAGTTTGACTATTTCTGCTGAGTTGGCAGAAACTGCGTACATTAATATAGTATCCCCTTCATTATCCCGGATATTAGGATCGGCTCCGTGGGCTAGTAGACGGGAAGCCATCTCTGGCTGTTTACGCTGAGCTGCATACATAAGAGGAGTGGCCAGGTACCTATCCGGCAGATTGGGGTCAGCTCCTTTCTCCAGCAAAAGCCCTAATAACTCCTCACGGGACTCCATCATACAAATGGTCAGGGCGGAGCTTCCATCCGCTGCAATCTCATTAGGATTGGCGCCCGCTTCCAGAAAGAGGCTTACGATTTCAGGCTTACCAGTATATACCGCATAGATGAAGGGAGAAATCCCTTTTACATCTCTCTTGGATAATAATTCAGGTTTAGCCGTGAGAATGTTCTGAGTCTCTTCCAGAGATTTATCTTCCAGGGCCTGGAAAAGATCCTCTAGTTGATAGCGCTTCCCTTTCTTAAACCAGCTCATGCCTGTAAAGCGTTTGCAGCTTCCCACACATCTTCAAAGGTATTGTAGAGCGGGCTTGGTGCCAGACGAATCACATTAGGTTCACGCCAATCACAGATAACCCCCACATCCATCAACTTCTGGAAACGCTCTTTTCCTCTTTGCGGTATGAACAAACTCAGCTGGGCACCTCTCTGGTCTGAATGCTTGGGCGTGATCAGCTGAATTTCGCCCTTATCTATCAACGGCTGAATGAGGTGTGCCAAATAGCTTGTTAGTGCTACGCTTTTCTCCCTAAGTTTCTGCATACCCACTTCTCCAAATATCTCTAGGGAAGCTTTTAGCGCAGCTAAGGGAAGTATGGGTGCATTGCTCAGTTGCCAGGCCTCAGCAGAGGGGATGGCCTTGAAATGTGGTTCCATCAGGAAACGCTCTCCCTTATCATGCCCCCACCAGCCCTCAAACCTAGGGATATCAGGATCTCCTAAAAATCGCTCATTGATGAATACCGCTGAAGGTCCACCAGGACCGGAACACATATACTTATAGGTGCACCAGGTAGCGAAGTCCACATCCCACTCATGCAGGGAGAGTAGAATGTTTCCAGCGGCATGCGCCAGGTCAAAGCCTACCAAACAGCCCTTGGCATGACCAGCCTGGGTAATCTCCTGCATATTCAGCACCTGACCTGTGTAGTAATTCAGTCCACCTAACATAACTAGTGCTATTTGCTCTCCTTTATCTGCTATGAGCTGGAGAATGTCCTCCTGCCTTAGCAGGCGTTCTCCCTCTCTGGGTGCGACTTTTAGTAAGGCTTCATTTGGATCATATCCGTGAAATCTGATTTGGGATTCACAGGCGTAAAGGTCAGAAGGAAAAGCATTCGCCTCTACCAGTATCTTGAACCTATCCTTGCTAGGTCTATAAAAGGAAACCATCATCAGGTGAAGATTGACTGTGAGAGTATTCATGACCGTCACTTCTTCCGGCTTACCGCCTACTACTTTGCTCATAAGCTCATCTAACTCTTCATGATAGGTGGTCCAGGGCCTTTCTCCACTAAAGTGGCCTTTTACCCCTATTTCTCTCCACTGATCCATCACCTGAGAAACGTGGCCCACAGCGCTTTTAGGCTGACACCCCAGAGAATTGCTACACATATAGCGGGAAGTCCCTCCCTGTGGAGAATGGGGAAGGTGGAATCTATCTCTAAGAAAGCTGAAGGAGTCTTGCTGGTCCTGCTCCAGGGAAAATGACCGGTCGGTCTTAAAGGTGTTTATGGTTTCCATACACCATAAATCTCCCTCAAAAAAAATTGTTTTTCAATCTCTCCTATAAAAAAAGAGGGAGTACTTCTGCTCCCTCACCTATGTTCAGCCTAAAAATTATTCTTATGCACGTACCCACACACCAGGCACCCACTTCCATCCTCTAGCCACTTTCACCCAGCGTCCGGCTACCCATCTATGTCCTCTTTTTCTCTTCACGCAACGGCCTTTCACCCACACATACTTATTAGCTCTGCGATTATAGGTCCAGTGGCCATCAACCCAGATAGATCTGGGACCACATGCTTTCTTCACGACTACTACCTTAGGCCTGACGGGTTTTTTTACGACTATCACCTGGGCCTGAGAGGTGGTAGGAACTAAGCAGGCCATAAAAAACGCCAGGGAACTTATTAATAGGAACTTCTTCATCACTGGTATACTTGAATTTGTTTTGATATACCTCTTTGATCTCCATGGTAGGAAAAGGTTTAATCCAATATTCAAATTTTTTACTCTGAAGCCGAGTAAAATCCACTTGCTAGCCTCACACTATCTGAGCCAAACCTAAACCTGATCTGATCTAGTGCATGATATAGATCTACCTGTTTGGGAATAGACTGAAATAACGTGATTTGGTGATGGCCGGGAACCAATTGACTGAACTTTACCCCTACCAATCTTAACCGGACTCTACGGGTATATAATTTCTCAAAAAGCTGTAATACTTTCTTTATCAGTAAATCATCTGAAGCAGTATAAGGAATTTTCACCTGTTTACTGACTGTTTCAAAATCTGTATAGCGGATCTTGACGCTTACACAAGCCGTTAGTTTTCCAGACTTACGTAGATTAAAAGACAGTTTCTCTGTCACACTGATGAGAAAGGCCCTTAACTGAGCTATGTCTATGGTATCTACAGAGAATGTATGCTCAGCAGAAATCGATTTTCGTTCTGTGTGGGGCACTACTTCCCTGTCATCCTCTCCTCTAGCTCGCTTGTAAAGCATGTCTCCGTGCTTTCCAAAGGCATGGGTAAGTAGAGGTAATGGAATTTCCCTCAAAGTTCTGACCTTCCTTACCCCCATATACGCCAAGTTTAACGCTAATTGCTTACCCACAAGTGGAATCTTTGACACGTGCATGGGGGCAAGGAAAGGCAAGACTTCCTTAGCAGACACTTCTTTTTCTCCATTTGGCTTAGCCTCATTCGTGGCTACTTTGGCTACTAGTTTATTAACCGATAACCCAAAAGAAATAGGAAGTCCTGTTTCTTTATATACTCTTGCTCGGATCTTTTTAGACCACATCCGGCAACCCCAAAAACGCTCCATCCCTGTCATGTCTACATAAAACTCGTCTACAGAGGCTTTCTCATAAACAGGAGACTCTTCTGAGATAATTTCACTAACCTCAGCTGACTTTTCACTGTAAGCATCAAAATCTCCCTTTAGAAATATCCCATGAGGACATAGTTTTCTTGCTATACGGGTAGGCATAGCCGCATGTACCCCAAAACGTCTTGCCTCATAGCTACAGGAAGAAATCATCCCTCTATTACCTGTCCCACCGACTAAAACAGGCTTCCCTTTCAAGCGGGGTTCTTTCAACCGTTCAACTGATACAAAAAATGTATCAAGATCTAGGTGTAAAATACTCCGTTTCATCTGCATAAATAACGGAGTGTAGGAATGAATCAATATAAAATAATCCAATATTTTTAGTATTTATTTGGGATAATACTAATTTTTGTAGCAAATTTGGTATAAACCTATGCCCTGCTTGGGGGACTTGAGTAAGTAGTTTTAATGATAAACCAGCATTCCACTAGCTCCGGATTTATTAGGCTTGATTATTTAAGCGTCCTTTGTCCCCCATCATTAAAATGGTGGACTCAAAGTCAAAAATGGACCAGCTACTTCAGCTACCGTACGCTTCAAAGGGCGGATAAATCCACCCTATAGTGGGTCGCTTATTTTATAA
>JBCDBC010000196.1:0-7515 GCA_039184535.1 Bacteroidota bacterium
AAAAGATATCCTCCCATTTCTTAGGAATAGCCTGGGTGTACAGGAACTATTTTTAGAACTAGGTATGGACCCTACTACTCCCCAAAAACAAACTCCTAAAGCCTACACTCAGGAAGAAAAACTGCAAGAAATGATCAAAAAGAACCCTAGTCTAAAGGAATTGCAAAAAATATTCAAAACAAGAATAATCTACTAGGCTAAGATTTTAAAATATACAACTTTTGCTTGTTGCCTTTTAAGAAAAAAAGTGTTATTGTTGTAAATAATCTGTATTCATATTATTTTAATTATCTGATTTAACACAATTGGATAAGAAGAAAAAAACGAAACTTTCTCACCTTTTTTAATTGAGAAAGTCGAACCAAGCATCCAAATTGTATTTATTGACGTATAAATTTTACAACCCACTTACTTAAATACCCATTTACCATGCCGAATGATAATCAAGATACCAGAACTGATAGGCTGGCAAGGCTGGAAACTAGCTTGTTTCAATTGAGTGATGTGATACAAAAGCATCAGGAGATTGTTCAACGTAGATTTAAGGTATCATCAGTTGAGATTGATATCCTGAAGCTCCTTGAAGATGAAGGAGACAAGAAAATGAAGGATATTGGTGAACGTGTACGGGTTAAATTGAGTAATCTGACCAACATCATTGACCGGTTAGAACAACAAAAACTGGTTAAAAGGGTCAATTCCAAGACAGATAGAAGATCTATCTACGTGCACATTTCCTCTAAAGGAAAGAAACTTTTAGCTGATTATGCTGATTTTCTCCGTGAGCTTTCAACTCGCATGAAGCAGGTTATGCAGGACGACCAGTTTGGCATTCTGGTGGACGGACTGGAGAAGATTTCTCAGGTATCATTACCCGGGTATTGATACTGGTGCAATCAATTGCTCTAAAAGAATTGTACATCCAGTAAAAATCGCCCTGGACATATTAGTCCAGGGTTTTTTTATGGCCTCCCCGCATGTTGGAAACGCTTAGACCAGTAATCATCTGATAGTACATCCGTCCTCACTCCTCTACTACTGGTAGCGTGAATGAAAGAGATTTCTCCATTTCTTACTGAAGTCACCATTCCTACATGGTCAATTCTCCCGGTGTTCTTAGCGCTAAAGAACAGGAGGTCTCCCTTCTTGATTTTACGCTTGGGAATTTTCTTACTTCTGGATGCCATTTCTCTTGACGTACGAGGGAGATTAACCCCTACAGCCTTATAACTCAGGCATATAAGACCTGAACAGTCCATTCCGTTTCCACTCATCCCTCCATATACATAGGGCGTTCCCAGATATGACTTGGCTTCCTTAATGACTGAGTTGAGGGCATTAGCACTCCCTTCCTCCAGGGCAGCTGCATAATTCTCATCAGGAAACAGATCTGCATGATCAAAGGTGTTCAGATCTGCACTCACGGCTCCACCTGACTGAGAGTTATAGCTATTACCCGTGAAACTACTATTGGAAGCATAGCTATTCCCAGAATAGGTACTAGTTGAAGGAGAAGTATAATTGGTAGTAGAAGAATAGGCATCTTCCACAGGTACCGGCTTTGTGTAGGTGCTCGGTACGGGTCGAGGTCTTTGGTGTGTGATCAAGTAGTCGTATCTGCTGACTTTCTTCTCAGCCGAACAACTCCAAACTGTTAGACTAATGGCTCCCAGCGATATTATCCTGAGATAATACGTTCCTCTATTCATACTTTTCTTGGCTTGTTTAGGTCAATATACCTGATCTACAGCAGATTAAGACAAGAACTGTTCCAGAGCTATTTCTCCTGTTATGTTTTAGACGGAATGATGGCTTTTGCCTGATCAGGCGTGTATTTCCTCCTATCAGCCTTACAATGCCAGCTCTATGTTAGGATCCCAATACACTGTATCAAAATCCACTACTCCATGGTCTTTTACCTTCACCCCCTCTGCTTCCAGTGAAGCCTGCATGGAACGTTCTTCTGGAAAATGATGACGCCCTGTTAATAAGCCTTTATGATTTACAACTCTATGGGCAGGTACACCAAGTTCCGTAAAACTGTTATTCATGGCATACCCCACCATCCTCGCACTTCTGGCAGCTCCCAGGTATCTCGCAATAGCTCCATAGGAGGTTACCCGACCATGAGGGATCAGTTTGACGACTTCATACACATCTCTATAAAAGTCATCCCGTTTAAAGGGTTTCTTCTCTCCTTTCATACCAAATCTGTACTTTATGTATAATCAAGAGGTCTATCCAAAACATGGCGCCGACTTTATCTACTTCAATTAACTCATTTAAGGCAGAATGGAGGATGATACTCACCAGACTTAATAAGGCCATCAATAGGATGATCTTTCCCTCTCTGCCCACCAGATGATAATACTTGGCAGCTTTGAGCAGCATATAAATACACAATCCCAGGAATAGTAAGCCCCCAATAAATCCCTGCTCTGAGAAAGTCATCAGGAAGTAGTTATGGGTGGTGGACTGCTCCGGATTATCACTCACATAGGTTCTGAAAGCATCATCTGCATACTGCTTATAAACCTGGTTAAAGGTACTAGGCCCAAATCCAAGCATGGGCCTGTCAGCTATCATATTCTTAGCTGCTACCCATCGGTAGAAGCGTTCCACCCCTGAAATCTCTGTACCAGAGAAAGTAGCATTTAAGTGCCCTTCAATGTTTCCCTGATGCCAAATGGTAGCTTCATAGGTAGGCGCATATTTGTAGAAAGTATTATCCCTGACGAGGTATACTATTGCCAGGGCAGTGATAACCGTAGCTATGATGACTGAAGGCTTGAAGAATTTCCTACTCAGCAATAAGGCCACAATAGGTAAGGCCATGGTAGCTAGCCATGCACCTCTCTTATAGGTGAACACTATGGCAAATAGTAATAGGGCCAGCCCTGCATTCAGAATCCACCCTTGCCAGGAGTAGGCTGAATACCATTTCCTCGCATACCACACGAAGGGTAGGAACAGTACTAAGGCAGCTCCATAAACCACCCCATTCATGAAAAATGGATAGGCCACCCCATTACTTACCTCAAAGCTGAATCTTGAAAATGCATATTCTATGGTGATAGAAATCACAATAGGAATCATGGTACAGAAGAAGGCCCAGAAGAGTCTTTTGATATCCTCAGGTTTATTGATAAACCTTTCGCCCATATATATGAAAGCAGCCATGTACCATGCCTTGGCCAGGAGAAATTTGATGGACCTGAGCGGATAATCAGAGAATAGTACACTCACTCCCAGCCATATGAGCATCAGGATGATCCAAAGGTGGAATGTATAAACGGTTTGGGTCCGTTTCACATACTTCCCTGCCACCAATTCTATCAGGAATACCAGCATGAAGGCAATCATAAGAGGCTCTGTAGGGACATCTAATGCCAATGGTCCCAGCTCTATATTAATGGAAATGGGAATACTGGCTATCAATATCCAAAAGACCCACTTGGTGTTGAAGAAAAGTAAGAGACCTCCCACTATCAGAAAGGGAATCACCTGAATGACCGCAATCTTCATCTTCATCCATAGGTATAGGGATGCCCATACACTCAGTGCCAGAAGAACCAACAGAATGATTCTCCAGACTTTAGGATTCTGCAACCAGTTTCCTAACTCCGTCCAATACGTTTGTATGGTATTTCTTGCGTTCATGCAGTCGAAAATAGAAAAATCGAATATACGACCTTTGTGAGACTTTGCCTCTAAACAAGGGCTTAGTAAGTTTACTTCTCAGGAGGAAAATTCATCCATGAAGCAAAACGGATCATATCAGCATTACACAGAGTTATTGCTCGGAGGATTTCTCCTTTTATATCTCTTATTCCCCACCCAAAATAGTACCATAGATGCATGGGCCTATGCTGCTGAGATCAAACAAGGTGGTCAGCTATTCCACCCGCACCATCTACTCTTCAATGGATTTCATTATCTGCTAGCCCGGCTTCTCCCATTCTCTATCTCCATCCTGGCATGGCTGAAGGTGGTAAATGCTATAGCCGCTTATTTTTCTCTGAGAATCCTGACTGGAATCTTAAGAATCACCCTCCCACTGGAGAAAGACGTATTCTCCTGGTGTTTGCTGGTAGGAAGTTCGTTTGCTGTGATGAGATTTGCTACAGAAGGGGAGACCTATATGATTCCTATTCTGTTTTCCCTAGCTGCTAGCTACGCCTATTTAAAATACACTATTCAACAAAATTTACTCCTATTCATTCTTGCAGGTGCTTTGTGCGCCTTAGCCTGTCTATTTCACCAAATTCAGGTGGGCTGGCTGATAGGATTAAGCCTGGGAGCTATTATTCTCCAACCGAAAAAGGGCTGGGTGATCCTTTTGCCTTCTTTTCTAATTCCTGCGGTCTATTTACTCATCTGGATTTCCCTGGACTCAGCTGAAACTTTCTTCCAATTTATCAACCGAGACTTTTATTCAGGAACAGCCAGCTTCTCTGTAGGTATTCACAACTTCCTGCTGACGGGTATTAATTTCATCAGGAGCTTTATGCAGGTTCACGGGATCATTCCCTTCTTTCTCAGGCAGTCTCCATGGGCATATGGAAGCATAGTGGGAATGCTCATTATTTGTATCTGGACCTTAAGAAAAGGGCTCCCTATTTCCAGGAGTGCATTCCCATCTCCTTATAGAAATTTCAAGCTTATTCATCTGGGAATTTTCCTCATCCAACTATTCCTGGCATTCTTATCAGCAGGAAATGCGGAATTTATGGTCATGCTTCCCTTTTTGTTGGCCATCTGGCTACCTGCCTGCCTTCATCTCAAAACGTCTCTACTGATAGGTATTGGGAGTATGCTACTGCTATGGAATATCACCTTCGGATTGATTCCTCCTGCCTTCCATGATTACTATCACCACCACCAAATCAGTAGTTTCATCAAACAGCATCCTGAAGAATACTATGTTTTAAAGGATAAGAATCTGGTAGCTAACCAACTATATTATGAAGAAGGTTCTCCCTTTGAGGAGGTGTTGAATCTGATTTCCTCTGATAGATTGAGCCCTGAAGATTGGGAGATGCTAATACAAAAGGCGAAGGAAGAAGGAAAATACATTTATACAGATGTACTTGATAAACCTCAGCTATATTCGCGAGGAAGTATGCTTTTAAATAGTCAAGCAAGCCTGCGGAACTGTGAATTAGAAGTGATGCTCCCTATCAAAGCTTATTTGGGAGAATATGCCTTATACAGGATTAAGCTCTGTCCTCCTCCGCGGGAAAGCGATTGATGATCTGGTCTATTAGAACTACTCCCATAATACTCACTACCGAAGCTATGATTAAGGTTCCTAACAGGATGATCCATCTGATAGGCTTAGCTTTTTTATCTGAAGGTGCAGCCTTCTCAATGACTATTACGGAGCTGTAGGAAGTCTCTCGCATCATTTTTAGGTATTCAATCTTCTGCTGGAGCAGTCTCAAATCATTTGAAACCCGGACATACACCTCTTCCAATACCCGGATCTTATCTAGCCCCACCCGAAACTTCTCCAGGTTAATAGGACTGTTGTAACGATTATCTACCAGGGTCCTGATTTTACTCTTTAGAGATTGAATAGAAGCTGAGATATCCTGAGTATCTGAGGTTCCTCGTGATCCTTGCAGGTACTTTAATCTGGCTTCCTCTCCTGCAAGTGTAGTTTGGGCTTCAAGGACTTCTCCCAATAATACTTCCGTTTGTTTATCGGCATCAAAGACATTGAACTTCTTCCTGATTTTGCTGGTGCTGTCAGATAAGGCATTGATTTCAGCAATCAATCCTGCTTCGGTCTCTTCATATACCGTTAGGATTGAAGCCTGGTTCTGGAAGAGCATTTCCTGATTCTTCTTGTCTATCAGGTCCACCATCAGATTCACTATGTCTGCTGCTCTTTGGGGATCCGTATCGTAGGCGGAAATCTCAAGTCCGTTCCCTGATACCTGAATGGCACTTACCATCCCCCTGAATGTTCTCAAAGCGTAAAACTCGGGAGATTCGTCAGTATTTTTATCCACTCCATAGGCACTCCATAGATTAAGAGAATCTATCACCGTGAGCTGTAGTTCTCTTGCCTCAGCAATGTTGCTGAGTTTCTCCACCTCCTTTGGACCTCCATACACATACACATTAGGCTCTTCTGCAAACAGATTCACCAAATCAAAGCGTTCAGAGTTAGTAGGATAAATGACGGTACTGGACAAAAACTCAGGCGGATAAATAGCGGGAAGAGTCATGATAATGGCCAGAATAGCCGAAACCCCTACTACTCCTATGATGTACCAAAGGTACTCTTTCACAATGCCGGTAAGATACAAGAGGCTGAAATCGTTTGTTTCCTTATCCATGTGCTAAGGGAGAATATTTACGGCCTGCAAGTTAGCATTTTCCCATTTACCTGCTAATGCATAAAAGAGGAGTCTTATAGAAATAGATCAGTAATTAGGTGATCTGCGATGATCCATCCTTCTGGAGTTAAGGATAGTTGACCGTCTTTCCAGCGGCACAACTGTTTTTTATCCCAGCCTTCAATTATCTGAGGAAACCGCTCTTTTAAGGAGAATCCCATTTGATCCTTCACCCAATGATCTGAAATCCCGATAGCTTTCCTAAGTCCAGTCATCACATACTCATGGTATACATCTGAGGGATCTAATTTTTCTGTTTCTGCAGTAGGCAGTTCTCCCTTAGCTAATGCCTGAAGATACTTGGCGTTATTAGCTACATTCCAGCTTCTACTATTCTCCAGAAAACTATGAGCTGAGGGACCTACTCCTAAGTAAGCCTTCCTGTCCCAATAAGAAGAATTATGTCTGGAGTGCTGGCCAACTAAGCTGTAATTGGAGATCTCATAGTGCTCATAGCCTTTGGTGCTTAACCACTCATGCGTTTTGAGGAACTGCCAGGAAACATCTTCCTCTTCCGGTAAGCGGACCAGCTGCTTCTTCACCTGATGGGATAAGGCCGTTCTAGGTTCTACCGTCAAGGCATATACAGAGATGTGAGGTATGCCTAAGGAACAGGCCTTGGTAAGGTTTTCTTCCCATTGTCCATGACTCATTTCTGGAATCCCCATAATCAGGTCAATGGTGATGTTCTTAATCCCAGCATCTTGCGCCATTCTCACAGAATCCATAGCCTGTTCCCCTGTATGAAGCCTGTTCATCCACTTCAGATGTTCATCGTGGAAAGATTGGATACCTATACTGAGACGATTGATGCTGGCTTTCCTCCAATGGCTAAGCTTTTCAGAAGTGATATCTTCAGGATTGGCTTCCAGGGTAATTTCTGCTCCTTCTGCTATCGAGAAATGCTTATAAATAGTCTCAAGAATGGAAGCTAATTCCTCCTCAGAAAGGACTGAGGGAGTTCCTCCTCCGAAGTATATGGTTTCTAAAGTAGTACCTGATGGAAAAAAGTCTTTACGAAAGGATAACTCCTGCTGGATGGCATTTACCATCTCCTCTTTTCTGGCAAGGGAAGTCACAAAATGGAAATCACAGTAGGTACATGCCT
>JBCDBC010000197.1:0-7481 GCA_039184535.1 Bacteroidota bacterium
GGGGAGGGCTGTTAATTCCTGGATATGGATTATATATTTGCGAGAAACATAACGCTATGACCTTGCTAGAACGTCTACAAACAGTAAGTGATCCTCGCAGAGCCCAGGGGCAACGCTATCCATTGAATATCCTATTGATCTTAATGCTAATGGGTACGATGGCGGGTCGCGTAGGCTATCGTTCTATAGCCCGTTTTTGTCAACAATTTGAAAAAGAGCTGAAGCAGATATTTGACTTACCTCATGGAGTTCCTAGCCATGTAACCCTTAGTAAAACGATAGGATTAGTAGACGTACATGAGTTTACTACAGTTCTAAATGAATGGAGCAAGGGCCAAGTACCTGATTACAAGGGTGTTGCCATAGCGTTTGATGGAAAAGCAGTTAAATCTAGCGTAAGTGATCCCACAAGCAAGACTCAGAATTTCATTGCATTTGTCAATGCCTACTGCCACGAGAGGGAACTGGTCATAGGCTCTTTGAGTTTTGAAAATAAACATGGCAGCGAAATAGAGGCCTTCAGAGAGTTAGCTAATGCCTTAGAGTTGGAGGGGGCTGTTTTCACCTTAGATGCCAAGCATGACTCAAAAAAACTTTAGCCCAAATCGCAGAGCATAACGATTATGTGATACAAGTGAAGCATCGTAGAAGGCCTGTTACCCATATGGCTAAACTTAGTAGTGAAAAATCACCGCTTCTGGCTAGTTGTGTGGTCAAAGAAAAGAATAGAGGGAGGCAAGAGGAAAGAGAACTAAAGGTTTATGAGCCGATTGAAAGCTTAGCTGAATTCCCAAGTATAAAAAGAGTGTTATCTGTCAATAGAATAAGGGTAGAGAAAGGAGAAAGGGCAGAGGGTAAGTACTGGTATGTCAGTAGTTTAGCATCTAATGACGCAGAATATTTTATGAAAATAATTCGTGATCATTGGGCTATCGAAAACGGACTACATTGGGTTAAAGATGTAATCTTGCATGAGGATAGAACCAAATTTCACTGCAAGGAGACCACTAAGAAGAATGTTTGTTATCGTAATTTTACCGTTACTGCGATTAGAAAAGCTGGGATCAATTCCATTAAAGAAGGAATGGAAATCCTCGCTAACAACCCTAAAAAAATCTGGGGAATGATTAGAACTTAACAGCCCTCCCCGATGGGGATGGAAGCTGTCATCTCCGCTCTTTTCCTGGCTTCAAACACAACTAACGCGGGGTTTAAACCCCACGCTAGTTGTGTTTGAAGGGGATAATTGCTCCATCTAACTTTGTCGTTCCGAGAGCCTTAATTGCTGAGCTTGTCGGAGTACAATCACCTTAGACAGGAGGCGTATTTTGGATCATATTCTGCCATTTTAAGCCCTTCCAATCATGCAACAGCTTAAGCACAGCTCCGTAGGAGCAAAACTTTGGTAGAAAATCACCATAAAATTCGATAGCCTCATAGAGGCGACATTTTCTGCTAGCCAAAGATGTCACCCCTAATGGGAGGGCTTTCAAGGCGAACAAAAGGAGAAGGAACCTTTGGTTTCTGTAAGGTAAAGGGCATTGCGAGAGGTTTCCCCTCTTGGGAAGCCTGTCCCGGACTTGATCCGGGAGGGCGAAGGGGTGGGTTATATGATGAACATAAGTCATCTGCCATCTCCTACAGTTTCAGATACGCTTAGCAGCCTCCGTTTGAGATACCGTTTGACGCTCCGGCCCATTCGCGACAGACCCAACGGCATGATACAAAAGAAAGGAGAGCCATATACATTTTTCTATTCCACAGGTGTAATTAACTCCACCTTCATATCATCCACGAAGACTTGCTGCTGTCCATCTGCATTCCAGATGTAGACTTTGAGGATATCACCCGGCTGGGCGTCCTTAGGGATTTTAAGTTCGTATTGTAGCGTATGCCAGTTCCAAGCGTCAGCGGTCCGTTGCATACGTACGCCATAGCCTTTGTACATCTGACCGTCTCTGAAAAACTGGGTTACCAGCTGGCATTGCTGCCACATATTCCACTCATACCAGATATACATAAAGGCCGCGCTGCTTCTAATCCAGCTTTTCTTAGGAACTTCGCCCAAGGTATATTCAAAGGCAGGGGAATACTGATGACCAGCATCCATGAGCATGGCCTTTTCTCCTGATAGCCTGTATTCACTGGTAGTAAAGGCTACAGTATCCTGCTCAAAATCATTGAAGTAGATCTGATCCACCTTCATACCTTCTGTACTTTTCAACTCGTATCTGATGTCCAAGTATTTCTTGTGATCCTTGGGAGGATTAGTCTGCCCAAAAATCTTGAAGTAGTATTTCTGGGTCATAAACTCAGGATGTATGCCTACCTCCGGAGAATGTGCCTGCCAGGTCTGAAAAAGGTTCAACTCTGTAGTGAAGAGTATAAATACTAGCGCCACCCACTTAAGAGTTTTGGTATTCAACAGGTAGGTGATACAAGCCGCCAAGGGCAAACTCAAGGCAGCATAGGACTGAATCACTGGTCGGGATCCGAAGCTTCCTCCATACCACCACATTTTCCAGGAAAAAACCACATAAAGATTGATGAGGAAATAGATGAAAATAGCAACAGCCTTATCTTTTTGTTTCTTGTAGAAAGGAATGAAGCCCAATAAAGCCAAACTCATAACAGGCGTATAAATCAACCATCCTTTCTGAAAAGAAAAGAGTCCTCTCCACAATCTGGGCCTCAGGAAATTAAAGCCCTGATCTCCGTAACTGTAGTAGAGATACTGCCCTGAGTGCAGGAACCAGTACTGCATTTGAATGAAGCCTACTCCACACAGCAGCACGCCCGCTACCAACACATGCTTCCAATGCTCCTTAATCAGATCCCACTTGGCTAAAAGAGAGTCCTTATCATACACATTCCAGAAAACGGGAATTAGAATAGACAATAGCTCCACCGGTCTCACAATGGTCGCTAATCCTATGACTGCCCCTAACAAGCCAGCCGTCCTAATATTGGGTTTCTCGTGCCAGGAGATGGTCAGCCAAATAATCACCGCATATAAGGTGAAGAGGTGATTATGCGTCATGGCCCCATCATAGGAGACATAGTTGAAGTAGTTAGTGGCGAGTACGATGATCCCCAGAGTGAGGGCTGTGACCAGATCTGAATAATATCTTAGGAGAATTTTTCTCAAGAGAATTAAGCCTAGGATAGCATACAAAATGCTTCCCAAGGTAATGAAAAACTGATACGGCCATGAGAATCCGTCCACGGGATAATCAGAAAGATGTGCATACAGATGTCCCATGAGAAAGGAAGGGAAGTAGAGGATGGACATCCCTATGGGATATTTCATCACCATTTTCCCATCTGGCTGCTCCACCGCATGATGAAAATCTCCGGCAGGTCTGTAATTCTCAAAAACCTGATCCTTAAATTTCAAGTGAGACAAGTCATCATACACAAATTTGGCGGGTAGATATAGGTAGTAGCCAAACACATCCCAACTGAGAGTAGCTTCTGTGTATTGATTCTCCCATTTAGGATAGAGGTATGATGCCCTGTAAAGGAAATAACTTAGACAAATCAGGGTAATGAGGGAAATGATGTTTCTGCTGCGCTTCATGGGCCATGTTTTCCGCCCACAAAATACAAACTCTTTTGGTCAGGGAAAGGAAGAAAGTTAAAAGCTACTCCTCAATGAAATGATCAGGTTTCTACCGGGCCCAGCTATACCTGAAGAGTAGGGTCTGTACCGCTCGTCCAGGATATTCTCCAGACCTACAGAAAGTACCATACGGTCATACAGTCTGTAACTGGCTTTTAGATTCAAGGTGTACCATTCTGGAGAAAAGGGATTCCCATCCCCATCAGTCGAATAAATGAAGGGCTTATTTCTTTCTGAAGGTGCGAGCCTACTGAAAGGAATACTACTGTGGTATATGGCGTAGGCATCTGCCCTCCATTTTTTTCGTGAGAATATAAGCCTTGTAGTCCCAAAAGAAGGGGATACATGTCTTACGGCATCACCTTCTTTGGTCTCTCCTCTTTGAAAGGTGTAAGTACTGGATACCTGCCAATCTCTGCTAAGGAGGGCATTACCCGCAATTTGAAAGCCATAAATTCGGGCTTCATCCGTGTTTACTAATGCTTGCACTTGGCTGATTTCCCCATCATATAGGATGGCAGATTGCCCATCGAATTGGAAATCTTCTCTCACCATGGCATTATCCAGCCAGCTATGAAAGGCCGCCCATTCTAACTGAAAAGTCTCTCCCCATTTCTTTCTCATGCCTAGTTCAGCATTGTAGACATATTCAGGCTTTAGGTCCGGGTTAGGGACTATGACGATACCCGGGTCACTATCAAAGATTTTGCCTACGTCATCTATGTTAGGCGCTCTAAAGCCTGTAGATAAGCTGAAGTTCCACTGCCAGGATTCTTTGGGTCTGTACACCCAACCGAGACTTCCGTTAACCGCTGTATTATTCTGTTCTATCTCGGAAAACGGGAAAGGGAAAAAGCGGGTATCCAGTTCTGCTTTCAAGTGAGAATGATTCAACCTAATCCCAGATTGTATGGTCCACTTAGAACTGAGGTGCTGCTTATATTGGGCATAGGCCGCTACGGAAGACCATTTAGAACCATCAGGATATCTAGAAGCTATCTCATCTGTACTTCCGTTCATGATATTTATAGACCGACCGGTTGATCTAACACTATTCCACACCGCCTCTGCTCCATAATAAAGACCAGACTTCTCAGACCATTCTTTCTCAAAGTCTACAGACATACTGAAGGCATCTACTCGCTCTTTTCTTTCTCTGAGAATGGTACTATCAAACCTTCTATCATTTCTACTTTCTTCATACTGCTGGAAAGCCAGGTTCCACTTCACCCTGTCAAACAGCTTATTCTCGGATAGGTAAGACCCTTCTAGCTGATGCATAGACCACAACTGTGGACCATAATACCACTCAGCATTCCGTGGCAGTTCATCTCTGAACTCTATCAACCTGTCATAGCGGGGAATGTCAGAACTCCGTGAATAATGAAAGTTATATTGGAGATTGAGATTAGCCTGTGGTTGAAAGCGTATCTTCTGGAGCAGATTTAGCTGAGAGAATCCACTGAATCGCTGAAGATTAGGATCATCATTGGTAATGACTGAATCCTGTCCATTGATTCTGCTGACATAAGACAGTCTTTGATAAGACTCATTTCCCCTACTTCCCATTCTCAGGTCATCATAGTCCGAAAAACTTACTGAGCCTAACCATGCCCATTTCCCTTTAGCAAAGCTTAAGTCAAGGTGGCCTGTTTTCTCAGTATTGGCGGAGGCATACCTTACAGTCGCATTTCCTTCCCAAATACCCTTATCTCCATGGGTAATCTTAGGACTAAGCGTATGAAAATCCATTACCCCACCTAGCGCATCACTCCCATAAATGACCGTCCCAGGCCCTAATATGACCTCAGACTGTTTAATAGCATGTGCATCCAGCAGGATAGCATTCTGCAAGTTCCCTCCTCTAAAGATGGCATTGTTCATTCTCACCCCATCCACCATCAACAATATTCTATTAGCTGAGAAGCCTCTGATCATAGGACTCCCTCCTCCCTGCTGACTCTTCTGCACAAACACCTTTCCACTGGCAGATAGGATATCAGCAGCAGTCTGAGGATCTAAAAAGTCTATGTCTCTTTTGGAAATAGAGAGGATTTGATTGGGGATATCTTCCTTTCGCTGTTCCCATTTATTCACTGAAATCACAACCTCATTCAGAGATAATGGGTTAATAGATAAGCTGATCAGGTAGCCATCTTCCACTATTTGTTGGCAAGTAGTCTTTAGGCTTTTGTAGGCGAAGTGTTTTACGGTGATACTATCCTGGATAGCAGATTGGGGAAGGATTATTTCTCCTCTTTCATCAGCAAAAAGGAGCTGATCCTTCCAGACAAGGGTGGCCCCTTCAATCCCAACTTTACTTTGGGCATCTATCACTTTTACCGTTTGTGCATGGGCAACTCTTGTAGCTACCAAGCAATACCACAATATCCCCAACACCAGAATTACCTTCGGCATAAACGTGAGTAAACAAATTTCATGGAAAAATACGACAGAAAGTCATAAGAGAAAAAGCAGGACCGGCTATTGAGGTGTGTATGATCAAAACAATTGATCCAATGGGAACCCTCCCTGCATGAGCGGAATGTCATTTTTTTTACCCAATTTGGTAGCTTCATTAGCAGATTCAGAGAGAATACATGAATATTTTAGCTCCTACTTCATGGAAAGAATACCAACTACTGGACAGTGGAGACCAGGAGAAGTTGGAGCGTTTTGGTAAGTATATACTCAGGAGACCTGAACCTCAGGCAGTATGGAGTAAGTCCCTTTCAGAGAAGGAATGGGCTTCTCAGGCTCATGCACAATTCATTCAGAAGGGCAGCCACTCCGGTCAATGGGATAGAAAAAAGAATATGCCTGACCAGTGGTTTATCAATTACCAGTACAAAGGGATGAAGCTCAGGTTCAGGTTAGGGATGACTGCCTTTAAGCATGTGGGCATTTTTCCAGAACAAGCCGTTAACTGGAACTACATTTATGATAGCCTGAAAAAATATCCTGGGGCAAAGACCCTGAATCTTTTTGCTTATACAGGTGGTGCCTCTTTAGCTGCCAAAGCTGCTGGAGCAAATGTGATCCACTGTGACTCCATCCGCTCAGTGATTAACTGGGCCAAAGCCAATATGGAGGCTAGCAAATTATCAGATATCCGTTGGCTGATAGAAGATGCCTATAAGTTCGTAGCACGAGAAGCAAGAAGAGGAAATGCCTATCATGCCATCATGCTAGATCCTCCTGCCTGGGGGCACGGTCCTAAAGGAGAGAAATGGAAACTGGAAGACATGGTTAATGACCTCACCAAAGAGATCAAGAATATCATGCACCCGGACCCACTACTTTTAATTTTTAATAGTTATTCCTTGGGGTTTTCTCCTTTAGTACTAGAAAACCTGGTGTTAACTCATTTTTCCAACAAGATCAGTAGCAAGCTGCAAACGGGAGAGTTATGCCTGCCGGAACCTTCAGGGAGAAGATTACCTATGGGGATAGTTACAAGATTTGCTAAAGATTTATCTGATCAGAAGTAAATGTCCTCTCTGAACCTTTCTTTCTCCAGTATCTGCATGGTAGACCATTTTCCAGCTATACTTTCCTTCAGGAGCTATCCTACTACCTATTCTTCCATCCCAAGAATCTGAAGAGTGAGGGATAACATAGAGTAGCTCAGCATTTTCCGAATAAATTTTAAGTGAAAAATCAGATAAATGGCAAACTGTCTCTATATGGAAAACATCATTAATACCATCTCCATTAGGAGAAAAGGCGTCTGGAACCTGTATACTACAATTGAGATGGTATTAATGATGTTTTCCATATAGAGACAGTTTGCCATTTATCTGATTTTTCACTTAAAATTTATTCGGAAAATGCTGAGCTACTCTATGTTATCACTCAC
>JBCDBC010000198.1:0-7480 GCA_039184535.1 Bacteroidota bacterium
CGGGGTCTGACCACCGAAGACCAATCACGGGTAGCATCAACTTCTATGAAATAGTTCTGAAAATCGTCCGCTCCACTTAAAAAGGCTTGAAACCAAATGGGTTTCTTCATAGACAACCACATCCGAAGGGTCTAGTATTCGGATGCCTACATTCAGATTTACAAACTGTTTAGATACTCCAGCTACGTCTCGGGCTATACCCTGGTACATGATTCCCTGGGGTACTTGTGCTGAGAGCCAATTAGGCATACAAAGGCAGCATAGAGTGAAGCTGTATAAAAGGGCAAGGCGTTTCATGGCGGTGTGCGGCGTTAAAAGCTTGAGAATATTACAAATACTTCACATTAATGAATATACAAAAATTTCATTTCATCAAGCTAATGCTTTGGCTGAATTATTGAAGACCTAATAGCCTGATCCTGAATACATAGGGATCTACGAATATGTCATCACGTTTTGACATTTTTTTACAATTTGTGGTGCATCCTGCCTATACTAGGGTGGTCATTTGGAGGAACATTATCTTATAGGCCTTAATTCAATATCACTATGGAAAAACGAACATTCTCAGCCCTCGCACTTAGTTGTATGCTATTTCTTTTAGGGTTGAATGCTTATGCCCAAACACCTACTCTCAGCAATGCAGAACTTCTGTCTTTCCAGGGAATGCATACCGGAGAACTGACTTACAAAAATTACAGCGGAGGAGAATTAATTACCCTTCCCTTTGTAGGTGTTACCTACCAGAAGAAAGGAAAATTGATCATAGAACATTCCATTTATGAAGGAGGCAGGGTGATCAAGCAAAGCTATAACTATGAAGTAAAGGACGGCCAATTAGTAGGCGGCGGTGGAAATTGGGATGTGCTTGAAAAAGAATCTCGTGCTGATGGAAGACTTTCTAAGCTGGTAGTAACTAAGACAGGAAAGGACGGAAATGATAGACGTAAATGTACCTTTAGAACTACCTTTGACTTCTCTACTACCAATCTCACCATAACGAAAGATGTCAAGTTTGATGATGAAGAGGAGTACTTCATGAGAAATAAATATGTCATGAACAGTTACCCTTCTGGAGAATAAGTTAATCAGAAAAACCAAATAGACAGGGCCTACCCAGATTTCTGAGTAGGTCCTTCTCTTTTCCTCCAACCTATTCTGTGCTAGGTAAATCCGGTTGCTTCATTTCGCTAATTTTAGCTTTAATGCCCCAACCTCCAAAGTTCTCTGAGATAGCAAAGTAGACAGTGTTTTTTCCTTTCTTCAGAGGGACATACACCGCATCAAAAAATCCTATAGTTCCCAGGTAGCGGTAATCCCTTGAACGGAAGTTGTTTTGACCGCTGTAAACAAGTTGGCCATTCACAAAGGCAAATACCTGATCGCTATAGCCCAGCTCAATACGTTTCACGGTTTCCCTATCAGACTCTATTTGCGCCCTAACCAGGATTGTATTCGAATTAGGACCTACTTCTGAGAATCTGGATAAGTTTAGCAGCCCAGAATATTCTGTTTCGGCCGTTTCCCACTTTAGAGCCTTGAAGTCGGGTAAGTCTTTTAGGCTGTTAACTCCCTTCAGGTTTCCGGAAAAAAATGCTGGAGAAACCTCCCAGCTCGTAATGATTCCTGCTTCCGGAGAATGTTTTTTCTCCTTACTCATTAGCTGAGGGGCATCCATAGGTGTGTAGGTAAGATTCGCAAAATACCCTCCGCTCAGGGAATTGGAAAATCCGATAGCCCCTTCCGCTAACTCCATTTTAAGTTCGTGTACATGCAGAAAAGGCTGAGACATGTCATTAATGAAGATATCCATCTGATTTCCAGAGATGAGTAGCTTCACATGTATCCATTCTCCAAAATTGTATGAATAGGCGGCGGAATGCCCTTCTCCATGATAGAGCTGCCAGGCAGCATTTCCGTTGAATACTGGGGTGTACTGGGTAGCATCAGGATTGCCTGACTGATGAGGCCTAACATAAAACTCTTCATAGTTAAGCGGATCTGTTTTCCGAAAGTGAACTCCCATGAAACGCCTAGCTTCGTTAAAGCTGATATCAAACTCTATGATACCATCCTGAAGACTGGCTTCTTTGTGAAGGGCAGTCCCATTCTCCATATATAAGGCTGGCTTCCCTTTATAGGTGGTGAACTCATATTTTTCTGCTTCCACCTTCCATTCTTCAGGCGTAAAATGGGCTGTAAAGGTATTTTGTGCAGGCAGGGTACTAAACTGGATAAAAAAGGCTAGTGCTAAAGTGAATAGTGATTTTTTCATCTTGCTGTTTTTGTTGGAGTTACGCCAAAAGCTCCATTTCAGGCTATACAAAGCCTGTTCAAGTTGGTACAAAATGATTCAAGAATTATCTGAGGATGATTTCTCCTCCTTCAGGTCTAACGATAGCAGAGTATACCTGACCTGTGCCATGGAAGCGGTAACTTACCCCTACCATTTCTCCCGGACGGGTTTTTAAGGTTCGCTGGAAGGCTAGTTGATCATTGACCATGACTTGCAATTGGAGGCCTTTCACATGTATGTCCATCTTTACCTCCTGGCTGAAATCCAGGCCTAAACCTGTCATGTCAACCATATTTCCTTCAAGCCAATGGTCCACCAATTTCATAGATAAGTCTCCCACACATCCCGGAATAGAAAAAGGAATGAGAATAGGTCCATCCGTACATAGCAGGATAATTCGCCCATACTGGCAAATAGCATCTCCCCTGGACAAAGTATGCTGAAAGCGGGTCTCAAAATGGGTATCATCCATGGGCACATCTTCTAACCCTCCCACATAAAAAAGATGTGTCAAAGGAATTTCTTCATTGAGGTTATAGCCATTTTTCGCCAGAAAGGCCAGGTCTATATCCGGATGCCCTTCAGAGAGCTGATTTTCATGCCGGTAAATTGGGGTAGGCTTTTTTTCCACTACTGCTAACCATCCATCTGAAGGAACCAATAATTTCTTCTCCTGAATGACGTCCTCATTCAGAACCAACTTAGCTCTGTAGAAACCTGGATAGAAATAAGTGGAAGCATAAAAGTGTTGATCCATGGGAATCTGGAATCGTAGGCGTTCATCCCAGGACTGCTGAATGAAAGCTGAGTCAGCTCCAGTTTTACTCACATCATAAGTGAAATTTACCGTATTGGGGATGCCCTTAGTAACAGGCGCAAAATCGAAAGCTACTTTGGGCAGCAGTTTGGGAGATGAGTAGTCTCTGCTTAAGAGGAAACCTGTCAGAAGTCCTATGATCAGAAACCCCAGCACATAGCTTAGTTTGATAGGCTTTACGTTTCGGAACAGCTTGATAGGAGGGGCTGTCTTTTTGGGGAAGCTTTCCTGAAAGTCTATCCAGTTGTCAAAATCCAGATAACCTGCCAGTGCATCCAGGGTGCTCATAGAGGGAGAAGAATCATAGGATACTTTTCCCCAAACCCTTTTCAGGGTAACTGCACTGAGCTTGGTATGGGTCTTATCAAATATCTTTTGACTGAGTAATTCGAAATGGCCGTTTTGCCATTCCAAACTATTAGGCCAATCCAACTGATCTTCTATCAGCTTAAGGCAGGTCTGTAGTTGATGATCAAAAGATGGACGACTGGCTTTCATGATAGGATGCTATCTTTAAAGGTAATTTCGATAAAGACAGGCCTATATCAAAATCCATTGCTTTAGGAAGTTTTTTTAAAAATTCTATTCAGATTGTTTGATGGTTCCACATACCTTTTGTAACTAAGTTGCATAAACCGAATAAGAGTCTTCTAAGCATGTAGAAAATAAATTCTGTACATGTTCTTTTCATTCTTGTTCGATACACCCGACGCCTCAGAGAGCTAAAAGGAAATTATCATTTTAGTAATTCTTTATCGAACCATCCAATGTTTAACATCAGACGCATTTCTTCCGTGATTCTTAGCGGAATCATCACTTTATTTGCAGGATGTGAATTCAGTGATAAAACCCAATCTTCTATGTATCAACAAATAGACCTGGAGGCTCCAGCGGCTAAGAAAGTTCCCAAAGAGCTTAGTATTCATGATGATACTCGCATTGACAACTACTACTGGCTGAATGAACGTGAAAACCAGGAAGTAATTGACTACCTGACGGCTGAAAACGCCTATAAAGACCAAGTGCTAGCGCCTGTAAAGGAATTTCGAGAGTCCCTTTTTCAGGAAATGAAGGCCCGTATAAAGGAGGATGATCAATCAGTCCCCTTTAAGAAGAATGGATATTTCTACCTAACCAGATATGAGGAAGGAAAGGAATACCCCATTTTATCTCGAAAAAAAGGAGATTTGGATGCCTCGGAAGAAATTATGCTGGATGTAAATCAGTTGGCAGAAGGCCATGATTTTTTCCAGATAGGAGGTAGATCTGTCAGCCCGAACAATAAGATTCTGGCTTATGGACAGGATACAGTAAGTAGACGTCTATATGCCCTCAAGTTCAAGAACCTGGAAACGGGAGAAGTATATGAGGATGAGATCCCTAATACCGGAGGGAGTGCTGCATGGGCTAATGATAATCAAACCGTCTTTTATAGCCTGAAGGACCCTAAGACCCTGAGGAGCTATAAAATCATGCGCCATACATTGGGTACACCAGCGTCAGAGGATGTAGAGGTATTTCATGAGGAGGACAACACCTTCTCATGCTATGTGTACAAGACTAAGTCTGATGAGTACATCAACATAGGCTCTTTCCAAACCCTATCTTCTGAAGAATGGATTCTGGATGCAGATAATCCTAAGGGTAATTTTAAGCTTATCCAGGGGAGAGAAAGAGATCATGAGTACTCTACCTATCACTTTGGAGATCATTTTTATATACTAACTAACTGGGAAGCAGAAAATTTCAGACTGATGCGCACCTCAGTGGATAAAACTGAGAAAGAAAACTGGGAGGAAGTAATGGCGCATAGGCCTGATGTGCTCCTAGAGGGAGTAGAGATTTTTCAGGATTATCTGGTGCTCACAGAAAGAATCAAAGGAATCACCCAGATTAGAATTACTTCCTGGGAAGGGGATGACCATTACCTGGACTTTGGGGAAGATGCTTACCTGGCTTATACTTCTGCTAACTACGAATATGACACGGACCTTTTGCGGGTAGGATACACCTCTATGACCACGCCTAATTCTGTGTATGACTACCACATGAAGGACCGTAAGCTAACTCTCAGGAAGCAGCAGGAGGTCTTAGGCGACTTTGATCCCAAAGAGTACCAAACTGAACGCTTGTATGCCAAAGCCAGAGACGGAGTGGAGGTGCCGATTTCTATTGTTTATAAAAAAGGCTTTGAAAGAAATGGGAAGCAGCCCCTATTGCTATATGCTTATGGGTCTTATGGCGCCAGTATGGACCCTTATTTTAGTTCAGTTAGGTTAAGCTTGTTGAATAGAGGTTTTGCCTACGCCATAGCGCATATACGTGGGGGAGAGGAATTAGGGAGGAAGTGGTATGAGGATGGTAAGCTATTGAAGAAAAAAAATACCTTCTACGACTTCATAGATTGCGGGAAATTTCTGATAGAGCAAAAATATACTAGCCCGGATCATCTATACGCCATGGGAGGAAGTGCTGGAGGACTGCTCATGGGCGCCATAGCCAATATGGAGCCAGAACTTTGGAACGGGATAGTGAATGCGGTGCCTTTTGTGGATGTGATTACCACTATGTTAGATGAAAGTATTCCCCTCACTACAGGAGAATATGACGAGTGGGGAAATCCTAATGATAAGACCTATTACGATTACATCAAGTCCTATTCTCCTTATGATAATCTGGAGGCTAAGGACTATCCTTCTATGTTAGTTACTACTGGTTTACATGATTCTCAGGTACAATACTGGGAGCCAGCCAAGTATGTAGCTAAGCTTAGGGAGCTGAAAACAGATACAAACCCCCTCATTCTCCACACCAATATGGAGGCTGGTCATGGAGGGAAGTCAGGAAGATTTGAAGGCTTGAAAGAAATAGCCATGGAATACGCCTTCCTATTCAGTTTGGAGAATATTATGGAGTAGCCTGTTTGAAAATATAGGATCATAGAGAGAATATGTAGATATTCTAAAAGAGAACCTAACTACATCTACCTATGAACCCTTACCTTTCCCGCAGACACTTCCTTTACCTTACGGGTATGGGCGCCCTATCCGTGACTTGTCAGACTACTGCAGAACCTAAGCAAGAAGAGCTGCTCGAAGCTGGCTGGTCTTATTTGATGGATTTACCTTTTCCGGTTCAGGAGATCTATCCCATTCTGCATAATGGAAAGATTCACTTGGCAGGAGGCTTTCTATCTGAGGGAGGACAGATCACGGATGCTTCTTCTTTCCATCAATTGATAGACCTGGAAGAAAAGACGGTAACAGATTTACCCAATCTGCCTGAGAAAAGGCATCATCCTAATCTGGTTTCTCATAAAGGTAAGTTGTACATGCTGGGAGGATTTATTCCCGGAGAAACAGGTCCCTGGAATATGAGAGCTCAAAGCTGGGTGTTTGAGAATGGAGCCTATGAAACTATGGCAGAGGCACCCAATCCGCATGCGGAAACGGTCTGTGCCTCCTTAGGTGGGTACATACATGTGGTAGGCGGAAGAAGAATGAAAGGAAGCGCCAATGGTACTTATCAGGACCACACTGATTCAGATCAGCACTTACGTTATGATCCTGCTACAGACAGTTGGGCAGAAATGGCACCAGCACTTACTAGGAGGAACTCAGCCGCCGGAGCGGTCATAGATGGAAAATGGTATGTGGTAGGAGGGAGAACCATGGCAGATGGGAATGTTACTCCCACAGAAAGGTATGATCCTGAAACAGATAGCTGGGAAAGCCTGGCGCCCATGCCACAAGGACAAGGGGGACTAGCTGCCGCTGCTATAGATGGAAAACTTTACGCCTTTGGTGGCGAATTTTTCAATGATGGGGGAGGGGTATATCCAGAAACATGGGTATATGATCCTACTACAGATACCTGGGAGGCAGGAGAAGACATGAAAACGCCCAGACACGGACTAGGCGGAGTAGCGGCCAATGGGAAGATTTACGCCATAGGGGGAGCTACTAGCGCAGGTGGAAATGGAACTTCTACCCTGATAGAGGTATTTAGCCCCTGATTCCTATCAACATTACCTGTCCTCCTTTTTGTTGATGCGTGTATCAGGAGGTTTTGGATTATCCTTAATCAGGTCATGTTTATGAAGCTCAAAGGCTATTTTATCCAGGATCAGAGGAAGCGTGAAATTCACTATAAACTTTCTGTATTTAGATCTGGCAAAGGAGCCATACAAAACTGATTTCCGGATTCTACTTGTAAACTTTGTCCACCTGTCCTGGGGGTAGATGTTATCTTTGTAAGGATGATCTTCTGCTTTAATTGTTTTTTCACTCATGGCAGCCGTAACTATGGCTGAGAGTCTCTTTTTGATTCTGGGTTTCAGTTCCTTAAGGACCAGCTCATCAAAATCC
>JBCDBC010000199.1:0-7446 GCA_039184535.1 Bacteroidota bacterium
ATTTATTACGTATTATCCAACTTTCGCTATACATTTTTGTAAGGATGAAGGAATTTTACGTTATTAGATGTGCCCACTTTATTTGGCGATGAACATGGGCTGTTTCGCCGTTGTACCCATAAGGTGCAACGGTTTTTTTATTGGTTGTCTTACCTTTTTAATGTCTCTGTTCTCCTAAAAAGTCATGTTCTCACTCAGTGGAAAAGTGGCCATCATTACTGGTGGAGGAAATGGAATAGGAGAGAAGATCTGCCAGGTTTTTGCTCAGTCGGGTGCCAGTGTCCATATCATGGATATAAATCTGACTGAAGCAGAGAAGGTAGCTGCTGCTATTAGAACCTCTAGTGGAGAGGCTAGGGCATGGGAAGTAGACATTAGCCAGCAAGCTGAGGTGATACAGATTTGTGAGGAGATTGTGAGAAGGGAAGGACGGATAGACATACTGGTGAATAACGCTGGTATCGCTCAGATAGGGAAGCTCCACACTACGACAGAGGAAGAATTAGACAAGGTCATCCAGGTAAATATCAAGGGAGTCTACAATGGGATGTTCGCTGTCATTTCTCACATGCGTAGGCAGAAGCGAGGAGTGATTCTGAATATGGCTTCTGTAGTCTCTACTATTGGTTTACCTGACAGATTTGGGTATTCCATGAGCAAGGGAGCTGTGCTAAACATGACACTAACTGTGGCCCGGGATTATGTGCAGGAAGGAATTAGGTGTAATGCCATTTCTCCAGCCAGAGTTCATACACCTCTGGTAGATGGTTATCTGGCTAAGCACTACCCAGGGCAGGAAAAAGAAATGTATGATAAGCTGGCCAAGACTCAACCTATCGGGAGAATGGCCAAGCCCGAAGAAATAGCCTGGCTGGCCTTGTACCTCTGTTCTGACGAGGCTAGCTTTATAACAGGATCTAATTTTCCCATAGACGGAGGATTTCTCAACATATCAACATGAAACTTATCAGATTTGGCCCAGTAGGCCAGGAAAAACATGGTATTATAGACCAGGATGGTAACAGACGAGATGTATCAGCTTTTGGGCAGCTATATGACGAGACCTTCTTTGGAGGAAGAGGGATAGAAGACCTGCAAGCATGGCTTTCCACTCACATGGAAGATTGTCCTCTAATCCCTGAAGATGTCAGATGGGGGAGTCCGCTTTGTAGACCTTCCAAAATCGTATGTATAGGGCTAAACTACGCCAAGCATGCTGCGGAGGCAGGAGCCAAAATCCCACGGGAACCCATCATGTTTTTCAAAGCTACTTCCGCTATTTGTGGTCCCTTTGATAAGGTGATGATTCCCAAGGGAAGTGAGAAAACCGACTGGGAGGTGGAGTTGGCCGTTGTGATTGGGAAGAAAACGACTTATGTATCTGAGGAGAATGCCATGGACCATGTAGCTGGGTATACCATTCATAATGACTACAGTGAGCGAGAATTCCAGTTGGAAAGAAAAGGACAGTGGGTAAAGGGAAAGAGTGCAGACACCTTCGCTCCTCTTGGGCCCTTTATCGCTACCAAAGATGAAATCTCAAATCCTAATTCCTTAGACCTGTGGCTATCCGTAAATGGGGAAAAACTACAGGACAGCAACACAAATGACATGATCTTTGATGTGCCCTTCCTGGTTCATTATATCAGTCAGTTTATGAGCTTACTGCCTGGTGATATTATTTCTACCGGAACTCCCAGTGGGGTAGCCATGGGATTTGAACCTCCAAGATATCTCAAGGGAGGTGAAAAAATAGAATTAGGAATAGAGGGGCTAGGGGTAATGAGACAGACAATTATTCCCTATTCCTAAATTTATTTTCAGACTAGAATTATTCATTAGAGGGAATGGACTATTTATTTCCCATTAAGACCTTAAATTCTACCACTTATAACAATACATAGAAATATTTAATTTTAGGTTCTATACATTGTGTTCATATTTGAGTAGAGTTCATTTTGTGCTATATTAAACACATTCTCTGCCCGTATTGTCTCTACCCGCCAATTTTCGTGCAATCTTTAAATTAGATTCTGTATGAGTATGCAAGAACTTCATAACCAATTGGAAGTCTTTGCCATTGACTTTTTCCGACTAAGACATCTGGGTAAACTGGATGATTTAGACCTCGAAAAACGTGGGCAAGCACTGGCTACCCTCAAAGCGATGCTGAAGAAAGTAGACACAGAGAAGGAGAAAAAAGCAGAGGAAGTATCGTAACTGAATTGATCCACTAATCAGAAAGGGGTTTGATAGCAATATCAAGCCCCTTTATTGTTAGGTAGATTGTGTAGAACCCTCTATCTTTGGACTGAGAATATCGAAAACAAGTGTTTCATAGCAGATTTTTGAACATGTTAGTGCTCGGCCTGCTCATATATGGTGTCTGGATTCTGGTTGCTTACCTGAACGTAAGCAGGCTGGTTTTGCTACCTACCCGCCTTCCGGAAACCTATCCCTTTCAGTTTGACCAAGCCTTCCAGGAAGTCTGGTTAACAGATGCCAAAGGGGAAGTTCACGCCCTCTACTTTCCTTCCTCTACAGAAGAAGTGAAAGGCCTGATTTTGTACTTCCACGGTAATGCAGATGACCTGCAAAGATGGGGGAAGCATGCAGGAGATTTTACTGGAAGAGGATATGACATATTGATGGTAGACTATCCGGGTTTTGGAAAATCCGTAGGGAAACCTTCTGAGCAAGGCCTGTATCGGGCGGCAGAACTGGCATATTCATGGGCAGAAAGCAGGTATGAGAAAGAGGAAATCATCCTCTATGGAAGATCTATGGGTAGTGGTCCTGCCTCTTATCTGGCTACCCATCACGAGGCTAAGTCCCTAATGCTGGAAACCCCTTTCTACAGCATTAATGACATTACCCATAAGCGCTTTCCCATCCTCTTTCCTATGGAGATTCCCTTTAAGGTGCCGGTCTATGAAAACCTGGCCAATAGAACCATGGAGAAAGCCTATATTTTCCAGGGAACGGATGATCGGATTGTGCCCTTAAGTTCTGCTGAGAGGCTCAAGCCTTTTCTCAAAACCTCAGACGATTTCTTCCTCATACCAGGAGGTCAGCATAAAAACCTGGCACGTTTTGATGAATATCAAACTGCCCTGGACAGCCTTCTTTAGGCCTCGAAAATTTGGCTATCTGAGAGAAGCCTCCTAACTTATAAAGGAAGGCTAACGCAATGGGACTAATCACTACTATACTCTTAATCGTAGGAGGAATTTATCTCTTTCTCTTTTTATTCTTTTTATTCTTCCAACATCTATTTTTCTTCAGACCGGAAATTCTCCCCTCTGGCTTCTCTTACAAATACCCATTTGACTTTGAGGAACACACCTTTGAGATGGAAGATGGTGGGAAGATCAACAGCGTATTTTTCAAGGTACCCAATAGCAGAGGCGTCATTTTTTACTTAAAGGGAAATTCAAGAAGCATCAAAGGGTGGGGAAAGTTTGCCAAGGACTTTCTGGGGAATGGCTATGATTTTTTCATGCTGGACTACAGGGGATTTGGGAAGAGTACCGGGAAGAGGAAGGAACACATTCTCTATAGTGATGCCCAGCATCTGTATAAATGGCTGGCAGAGCAGTATGAAGAATCCCAGATTGTGGTGTATGGAAGATCACTCGGTTCAGGAATAGCCGCAAGGGTAGCCTCCTGGAACAGACCAGCTATGTTGATTCTGGATTCTCCTTACTACAGCTTCAAGCATAACATCCGTAGATATCTGTTCTTTTTGCCTCTAAAAGAGATTCTCAGGTATCAGATTAGAACTGATCAATTTCTTAAGAGTATGAAGGCAGAAACTCATATCATCCATGGAGATAAAGACTGGTTGATTCCTATTAATCAAAGCCAAAAGTTAGTAGAGATAGATCCAGAGAAGATCCATCTTTACACCATACCGGGAGCAGGACATAACAATCTCCCCGACTTTGCAGAGTACCATGAAAAACTCTACGAATTAATGGACATGGCGATAATCCCTATGACAGCAACACATGAATTGGACAAGAACATTTGATGTATTTAGCTACCAGGCCCAAGTGGTAGCCAATGAGAAGTCCATTGTGTATCAGGATGGCAAGAGATGGATTAAGCTAAGTAGCCAGGATTGTCTGGATGCTATTAGATGTTACCAGCAAAAGTTTCGGGCATGGGGATTAGAGAAGGGAGATAAGTTTATCTACATGCCTAACAGGGCCAGGGTAGAGTGGGTGCTCATGGATGCAGCAGCCCAATCCATGGGGATCATCGTAGTACCAGTCCACATATCCTACAACCTGGAAGCCTTCAGGTCCATTTTGGAAGAATCTGAAGCCAAAGTATGTGTATTCCTCTCAGAGGAAGAGATTGCTAAATTCTTCCCTGAGGGCTCCCGTATGGGCCTTCATGTACATGCGCTTGAAAGAAATGGGAAGGCTATCTTCAGCCCAGAGCTACTCCTAAAAAAAAGGATTTCCAGAGAAAGAATGGAAGATTTTTCTATCCAGCCAGAGGACCTATGCAGCATTATGTATACCTCTGGCACTACCGGACAGCCCAAGGGCGTGATGCTTACCCATCAAAACTTGGCTTCAAATGTAAAGGCTTCCTTGATTGTACTGCCAGAGTTATATCAAAAGCGGTGCTTGAGTTTTCTCCCTTACAGTCACGTACTGGAAAGGATGGCGGTATATGCTTATTTGGCTTCTGGAGCAAGTTTATATTTACCTGGAGAAAATGACCTCACCAAGGCCTTCCTACATGTGAAACCTCAATACTTTTCTGCTGTCCCCAGGATACTAGAAAAAATGGTGGAGAACATTCAGCATTGGAAGAACCAACAAATATTGCCCGTGCGGATGCTGGTGAATTGGGCCCTGAAGATTGGGAGAAGATATAGGGAAGGAGCCAAAGTACGACCCATATTTTGGTTTGAGCAGCAGGTAGCCAGACTACTGGTGTTCAACCGTTTTAGAAAGCTTACGGGAGGTTCCTTGAAGGCAGTGTTTTCTGGTGCCGCCTACCTTAAGCCAGATGTAAGCAGGATCTTCGCTACAGCGGGGGTAAAAATACGAGAAGGCTATGGACTAACTGAAACCTCCCCCATAGTTACTGCCAACAGATTCAGTCCAGGCATGTTCAAGTTGGGAACAGTGGGACTTCCCGTACCGGGCGTAAGTGTCATGATAGACCAACCTAATGCGGAAGGAGAGGGAGAAATCCTGGTAAAAGGACCAAATGTCATGAAGGGCTACTACAAACGACCTGAAGAGACAGCCAAAGTGTTTACTAAAGATGGGTGGTTCAGGACGGGAGATGTGGGAAAATGGACAGCCAAAAGATTTCTTCAGATTACTGACAGGAAGAAGGATATTTTCAAAACTTCCGCTGGGAAATACATTGCTCCCCTGGCTTTGGAGAACTACCTACAGGAATCAGATTTCATTGACCAAAGCATGGTGGTGGGGTTTCAGCGGCCCTTTATTACTGCCCTCATCAGACCTGATTTTGATAGCCTGGAAGCATGGGCTATGGATGAACAGATTCACTGGACCAGTCCGGAATACATGATCCTGAACATCAAGATTAAGGAGAAGATCTCTCAGGAATTAGAGAAGATCAACGAAAAGCTCCCTAACTTTCAGCGGATCAGGGAATTCTCCTTATTCCATGAAGAACTGTCTCCTGTTAATGGCTTGATGACCTATACTTATAAGTTAAATCGGCCCAAAATTCTGGAGAGGTTTCAGAAGGCAGTGGAAGAAATGTATTAGCCAGCAAAAAAGAAACCCTTAATCTCTTCAGATCAAGGGTTCACATTGACATATATACAACTACTACTTACTTAAACCAGCCTGGGTGATACAGATAATATGTTTTCTTATAAATCTCATCTTGATTCCACTTTTTATAGGTAATCTGAACATTTATCCATCCTGTGTAAGCGCCTAGCTGATTAGAATCCAGAAGGAAACTGAACATCTCACCAGTCCTTTTCTCTGAAATTCTGATGGGATCTCCTAAGGGCTCGGGATCAGTCATAGGAGGGGCTTAGGAACCAAACATGATCTCAAATTTCATATGTAAAAGACTCCTGCTCCTCCTCCAGGTCTCCCTTTATTTTTCTTCACGTTGCTCTCTTTCTCTTATTCTCCCCCTCTTATGTTTTCTTTCTTCTCTCTCCTTTCCTCCTCTCCCTTCCCGTTTTGTTTCTGTGCCTCTGTATATATCCCTTATTTTCCTTTGTGCACCTCTCTCTCTCTCTCTCTCTCTCTCTCTCTCTCCACCGCGTCACTTCTAAAGCATATTTCTTCGAATCCAGTTCTAATAATCCGATGCCACTTATCCCATCATGCGATGTCCGTCATTAGTCACAGGCAGGCTCAACCATCCGTCAGACATCGGTCTCCGCCGCTGTCTTCCCACGCAGCGCGGATGGCTCGCGCGTTTTTGCTTCAGAGACGGTGCCGACGGCCACCTTCCAATCACAACAAACGGCGAATTGATATTTAACGACGGGGAGACGGCGCGGACGGGTGCGTCATTAGCGTCGTTTGTCGAGCGATGATCCGAGTGATTAGGTGCGGGTTGTCCCTGCGCCGTCGACGACGCGACGCTACGTCCGCCGCCGCGGGCTGGCGGTGAGTATTGGCCCTGTCGCCGCCAGCGGCGCCGTGATCCCGCCACCTCAAAGGTCACGCCCTGTCCGCCAATCTCTCAAACTTCACCGACCCGGCCGGCGTCCGCCCATCGCTGTAGTCAAGAGGGATTTTTGACCAGGTTCTTCTGATGGAGGATTTCTTATGGCACGTGCGAGAAGCGACTGCCCCGGTAAGTGATAGCGGTTTTCTGGCGAACTATCTAGCAGGCGTCACCTCATCCGGCATCCTCTGACAACGAGCCGTGTCGAGATCGGGCTGACTGTCAGCGTCAGGCGTCGGCTGACGTCGCCGGGAGCGACGTTTCCGCAGCTGTCGACGTCGGCGCCTTGCTGGCAGTGACAGGGAAGCTTCCGGCACAGGCACGTGCTGCAGATAAGAAGCCTTGGGGCTATACGACGCACCAGCCGCTGAATGAAATGTCGAATGGAGTCATCATCCAAGTAAATATGGTAAAGGTTATGTGTTTCTTTAGCATGGTAGCTCTCGAGTGAGTACCGATAGAAATTTTGAAAAGGTACCCAAAACGATGTATGTATACATAACGTGTCTGGATTTACCTTCAGGCGTGCATGGTGCATGAACACAGCATCTGCAGACAGAGAATGCTTCCAGTTACGTATATCAATTACACCACAGGGCCAGTCGGTACCTGTTGGAATATTCTCAATAAACGAAAGAGACCTTAGCCAATTTGCTAGCTACGCACTGGCAGATCTAGAGGGGGGAGGGCAATGTGTTTTACTACCAAACTACCAAATTCTGCCAATTTTTTTCTCAAGATACTGTTATC
>JBCDBC010000200.1:0-7422 GCA_039184535.1 Bacteroidota bacterium
AACCAACCATAATAGGATCTTGGTTCATACTCCACTTCACCTTCAGACTCTGCTTCCGGTTTTGAATCCGGTTCAGCTTCCTTAGGCTTAGCTTCTTCACATTTAGAACAGCTGTATATCTTGATGGTAATTTCTTTACCACAGCTTTCGCATGAGTCAAGGTCAGACATACGGTAACAGGTTTAGTTATTTGAAATGATCATTGTGTGTATTCATATATTACGAATGACAAACTAATGAGTTAATAGAGAAATCGCTTGTAAGTAGGGAATCTTAAGTTTCCGATAAACGGATAAAGAATTTTTTGAGAATAGGTGAGTACAAATAGAGCTTGGTAGGCTTATATGGTAAAATAGCAAAAATGAAAACACTCCATACTTTTATCTTCTCTTTTGCTCTCCTGATAGCCGTAAGTTGTACTGATAATAATGAGGAAGATCCGTCTGCTGCTACTGGAATAGCCACGGAAGAAGCAGCTGAAATTGTGGGAACTTCTTTGGCCAGTTCATCAGCCGGCTTGGTGGGAATGACCACTGAGACCGCTTCTACCTCTGCAGAAGTAATAGAAACAAATGCGGCTAATCTGTGCGCCTTAGAAGAAGACAGTACCTTTAACTGGGCCAGCCCGCCCGCCTCACCCATCTCTTTTAATGCAGAATTATCCTACAGCTATGAGGTTAGATGTAATGGCTTTAATCTTCCTGAGTCCATTGCCTTTGATTTGACGTATAGCTCTTCCTTTGATGGGGCCAGAATGGCTTCCTCCAATACGGGAGGATCTACCTGGACCTTAACTTCACTCAATGCACTATATACCTCTTTCGAGCTAAATGGGACCTATTCCCGTACGGGAACATTCGAATCCAAGATCTGGAGAGAATCCACTACCAACGCCTCTGCTAACTTTGTCCTGGATGGATTGGTACTGGATTTACCCACGGAATCCATTATCTCAGGGACGGCAACCTATACGCTTGCTGGAACTGGCCCACAGGGAAATCCTTACAACTTTGAAGGTACTGTTACCTTCATAGGTCAGGGAAAGGCTACGGTAGTAGTGCAGGGTAGAAGCTTTATGGTGGACCTGGAGTCAGGAGAAATAACAGAATTGTAGCACTAGATTCAAGCAACCTGGTAGTAGTAGTTACCCCCTGCTGTCATGCAAGCAGGGGGTTTTTCTATGGTAGCGTGTTTAAGCAGTTGACCATAACCAGGATAGTAAAAAAATGGACCGGCGACTTTAGTCGCTGAAAGAAGCACCGGTCAGTATCTGCTAATAGGCAGCTAGGCTTCGAGAGCCTTAGTATAAAAAGCAGCTGGCCCATCAGCACTTGATTTAGCCAAAGAACTTTGCCCAAGCACTTAACGCTAAAAGTATCTCAACAAAAAAGCAGCCCTAAGGACTGCTTTTGTTAATTATGCTTTCTTTTTCTTGGCTTTGCCTCTTCCACGCTTAGGCTTATTCTTGCTTTCTTCGTAAAGCCTGGCGCAATCTTCTAAAGTGAGGTTTTCTGGTGCCACATCCTTAGGGATTTTGACATTATTCCCTTCATACTTAATGTAGGGTCCCCAACGTCCTCTCAGGATTTGTACATCATCATTAAACTTCATGATGATTTTATTGGCTTCCGCCTCACGCTTCTTCTTGATGAGCTCTACGGCTCTATCATAGCCTATTTCATATGGATCGTCTTCCTCCTCCAGAGAGGCGAAAAGTTTTCCTAGCTGCACATAAGGACCAAATCTGCCTATGTTTACCTTTACAGGCTGCTCCTCAAATTCTCCAACTACTCTAGGCAGTTTGAATAGGTCCAGGGCTTCCTCAAAGGTGATGGTTTCCAGGCGTTGGTTGTTACGAAGCTTGGCGTATTTCGGCTTTTCCTCGTCCTCACTTTCGCCAATTTGTATCATGGGTCCATATCTGCCCAGGCGGGCAAACACGCGCTTACCTGTCTTTGGATGTATCCCCAGGTCTCTTTCTCCTCCGGCACGCTCCGCATTCTCAGCCGTATCCTTCACCTTCGGATCAAAGTCCTCATAGAAGTTGGCGATCATGTCATTCCACTCCTTCTGACCAGAGGCAATTCTGTCAAACTCTTCTTCCACTTTAGCGGTGAAAGAGTAGTCCAGAATAGAAGGGAAGAATTTTACCAGGAAGTCACTCACCACCATACCTAAGTCGGTAGGGAAGAGTTTATTACTTTCCGCTCCTGTCGTTTCCGTCTTCTGGTTGACGGATACCTCATCTTCCTTGAGGGTTACCAGTTGGAGAATTCTAGGTGTCCCTTCTCTACTTTCTTTGACTACATACTGCCTTTTCTGGATGGTAGAAATGGTGGGGGCATAAGTAGAAGGTCTTCCTATGCCTAGCTCTTCCAATTTCTTCACCAGACTGGCTTCCGTATATCTGGCACCTGGTCTTGAGAAACGTTCCAGGGCATTCATTTCCTTTAGTCCTAGCTCCTGACCTACGGTCATTGGAGGGAGTACACCAGTGTCTTCCTTATCTTCCTCGTCCTCATCATCTCTGGACTCCAGGTATACTTTTAAGAATCCATCAAACTTCAGGACCTCTCCCTTAGCCTTGAAAACGGCCTTATTGGTAGACACCTCAATGTCAACTGTGGTCTTCTCCAGTTTGGCATCCGCCATCTGAGAAGCTATGGTACGTTTCCAAATCAGCTCATATAGGCGCTTTTCGTTTCTGTCCCCATCCTCCATGGCGCTTCTGGACATGATGGTAGGCCTAATGGCCTCATGCGCCTCTTGGGCATTAGAGTTCTTGTTTTTATACTGACGGGGATTTACATATGCGTCCCCGTACATATCTTCTATAGTATCTGCAGCATTATTTCTGGCTTCCTCAGAGAGGGTAACACTATCCGTACGCATATACGTGATCAATCCTGCTTCATACAGAGATTGGGCTACTCTCATGGTTTGTGCTACAGAAAAGCTAAGCTTTCTACTGGCTTCCTGCTGCAGAGTGGAAGTAGTAAAGGGGGCGGCAGGAGATTTTTTGGAAGGCTTGGTGACCAGATTAGTGATGGTATAATCTGCCCCCTTGCAGCTTTCCAGGAATGCTTGGGCATCATTCAGGTCAGGAAGTTTTTTACTTAGATCAGCCTGAATGACAGCTCCTTTTTCCAGTAAGAATCCAGCACTTACCTTAAAAGTAGAAGTAGGCTTAAAGGCAATGATCTCCCTTTCGCGCTCCACTAATAACCTTACGGCTACCGACTGAACCCTTCCTGCAGAAAGTCCTGTTCTGACTTTTCTCCATAAAACAGGAGAAAGCCTGAATCCTACGATTCTATCCAGTACCCTCCTTGCTTGCTGGGCATTTACCAGATCTCTATTAATATATCGTGGGTTCTGGATGGCCTTTTCTATGGCAGGCTTGGTGATTTCATTAAAGACAATTCTTCTGGTGGTTTCCAGATCTAGTCCCAGTACATTGGCCAGGTGCCAAGATATGGCCTCTCCTTCGCGGTCTTCATCCGTAGCTAGCCAGACAGTTTCGTAGTCCTTGATCAATTTTTTTAGGTCACTTATGACAGACTTTTTATCTGCGATAACCTCATATTTAGGAACAAAACCATTTTCTACATCTATGGCTTTGTCACCTTTAGCAAGGTCTCTGACGTGCCCGTAGCTGGCTTTTACGGTGAAGTCTTTACCCAGATATTTCTCTATGGTTTTTGCCTTGGCAGGTGATTCGACAATTAGTAGGTTTTTGGGCATAAATATATAGCTTTCAATACTCCTCAATGGTTTTTGCCACTAGTAGCTAACGTGTAGCTTGGCAAAAAGATTACGCGAGCGCAGAAATTCAGTAGTAGTCGGAATAATCTAAATAAGCACAATTTTAGTACCTATTTGTTCTTTACACAGGGTCAGATTTCTACAATTATAAGAAACTTTCAAAAATCTGCTAATAAAACTTTTCCTAAAGACTATGCTTTCAATGTTCATAAAACAGCATTAATTTGGCTAATGTTTGCCAAGCTTTTCTATCTATCTAATGTATGGGCACTGAAAACTCCCCAATTCTTGATGTATTTATGATTGATACTGATGATCAATTCAATCGTGAATTTGATATACGTACCCGTGTGTTTGTAGAAGAATTATCTGTTTGGCAAGAGGATGAGTATGATGGCTTTGATCACCTGGCTAACCACTATCTGGCTTATCTGGATGGGAAAGCCATAGGTACAGGAAGGTGGAGAAGAGATTTAAGGGCCAGCAGAATAAAGATAGAACGCATAGCTGTTTTGGCTGATTATAGAAAGAAAGGTGTGGGGACTGCTTTGGTAAAAAAGATGCTAGAAGTTACGCCGGATACTGTAGAACGCTATGTACATACCCCTATCCCCACGATAGGTTTTTTCGAAAAATGTGGATTTGTTGAGGAAGGAGAAGAGTTTGAAGAGGCAGGCCTTCCTTCAGTAAAGATGATATTTGCCAAGCAGTAAGCATGAAAGCAAAACTCCAGGAATACTTTGATGGCTTAAGTCCGGAACACAGACGCATTTCTCTATTGGTCAGACAAGCCATATGGAAAGCCATCCCTGAAGTGGAGGAAAGCTTGAAGTGGAGGGTGCCTTACTACATGTATAGAGGTCCCATTGGGTATATGTCCATCAAAACAGATACCGTAATGTTTGGGTTCTATTGGGGGAAGCACATGAGTGATTCTTTGGATGCTTTTGAGAAGAATGAGCTCAAGCAGGTACGCCAATTCGCTTTTCGTTCTGAGGAGGACATGAGGCTGGATTATTTCAGAGCCTACTTATTTGAGGCCATTGACATAAATGCTCAGATTGATCGTCCTAAGTATACTTCCCCAGGGAGAAAAGAATAATGCGAGCTTCCTACTTGAAAAGATGGACTTGGACATTAATTTTGTATTTTAGAAGAATTATTAGAACCGGAAAGACAGGGTTGAGATATGTTTGAGAATTTATCCCAAAATATTGAGCAGGCCTTTAAGAAGCTCAAAGGACAAGGCCGAATTACTGAGATCAACATCGCAGAGACGCTGAAAGAAATCAGAAGAGCGCTGTTAGATGCTGACGTTAACTATAAAGTTGCCAAGCAATTTACCAATAAAGTCAAGGAGGAAGCCCTTGGGCAGGATGTACTGATTTCTGTTACCCCAGGTCAGTTGATGGTCAAAATTGTTCATGAGCAGTTGACTGCGCTGATGGGGCAGGAGCACACGGGCCTTACTTTTGCTAAAAATCCTCCTTCCGTCATTCTTATTTCCGGTTTGCAGGGATCTGGTAAAACTACCTTTACAGGTAAGCTTGCCATGCACCTGAAAGCCCAGGGGAAAAATCCCCTTCTGGTGGCGGGTGATGTATACAGACCAGCAGCTATTGACCAGTTGGGCGTGCTGGGTGAGCAGGTAGGTGTAGAAGTCTACAAGGAAGAGGAGAACAAAAACCCTGTTGGAATTGCCCAAAACGGTATTTCTTATGCCAAGAAGAACGGCAAGGACATAGTCATAGTGGATACAGCAGGTCGTTTGGCGGTAGATGAGGAAATGATGAATGAGATTTCCTCTATTAAATCTGCCATCAAGCCTGATGAGATCCTCTTTGTAGTAGATGCCATGACAGGTCAGGATGCAGTAAATACTGCCAAGGCCTTCAATGATAGACTGGACTTTGATGGGGTAGTGTTGACAAAGATGGATGGTGATACCCGTGGGGGTGCGGCCATTTCTATCAGACACGTAGTAGACAAGCCCATCAAATTTATCTCTACTGGAGAAAAACTGGATGCCCTGGACCTTTTCTATCCTGACAGAATGGCTTCCAGAATCCTGGGTATGGGTGATGTACTTACCCTGGTGGAGCGTGCCCAGCAGCAGTTTGACCAGCGTGAGGCGGAAAAACTCCAGAAGAAGATCCGCAAAAATGAGTTGGACTTTGATGATTTCCTTTCGCAGATCCAGGCCATCAAAAAAATGGGGAACCTGAAGGACCTCATAGGCATGATTCCGGGTATGGGTAAGCTGACCCGGAACATGGACATAGAGGATGACGCCTTCAAGCATATAGAAGCTATCATAACTTCCATGACCAAGCAGGAAAGAGGAAACCCCACCATCATAAATGGTTCCAGAAGAAAGCGTATAGCTAATGGTAGTGGAAGGACCGTGAGAGAGGTAAACGAACTTCTCAAACAGTTCCAGACCATGAAGAAAGCCATGAAGAAAATGAATAAGATGGGAGGTGCAGGCAAAATGGGTAACGCCATGAATGCTATGCAGATGATGGGCAGAAAAAGATAATACCCAACAAACCCTAAGCATGAGAAACCTATTAACTCTGGTCGTATGTCTGGCAGTATGCTGTCTGACATTCACTTCCTGCCAGAACATCCAATCACAGGATACGAGTAATGTCAAGCCGGAATATGCCCTGGTGATCCATGGGGGTGCCGGAACCATTCTGAAAAAGAATATGACACCTGAGAGGGAAGAGGCTTATACAAAGGCCTTGCAAGATGCGCTGAATGCGGGGGAAGAAGTGTTAAAATCAGGCGGAAGCAGTAAGGACGCAGTAATTGCTGCTATCCAGTTAATGGAAGAGAATCCTCTTTTCAACGCTGGGGTAGGTGCAGTATTTACGCATGAGGAAACCGTAGAGCTGGATGCTTCCTTTATGGATGGGGCCAGTCTGAATGCGGGTGCCATTGCCGGAGTAAAAACGGTAAAGAGTCCTATAGCTGCTGCCAGATTAGTCATGGATAGCTCTGTTCATGTGATGCTTTCCGGTAAGGGAGCTGAAACCTTTGCTGAAGGGATGGGACTGGAATTGGTAGAGAATAGCTACTTCCATACCGACAGAAGACTAAACCAGATCAAGAAAATCAAGGAATCACAAGCTTTTGTTGCTCCTGGCCCTTACAAAGGAGAACTAAGCTTTGAAGGGATAGAAGATTACAAATTTGGGACAGTAGGAGCTGCTGCCCTGGATAAGGAAGGAAATCTGGCTGCCGGAACATCTACCGGTGGTATGTCTAATAAAAGATTTGGTAGGATAGGAGATGCACCCATCATAGGGGCAGGTACCTACGCCAATAATGCTACCTGTGCAGTCTCCTGTACAGGACACGGAGAGTATTTCATCAGGAATGTAGTCGCTTATGATGTTTCCGCCAGAATGCAATACCAAGGCCTCAGTCTTGCTGACGCAGGAGATGGAGTAGTCATGGGAACTTTGGTGGAAGAAGGAGGTAGTGGAGGACTCATCTCAGTAGACAAGGATGGAAATGTTCACATGCCTTTCAATACAAGTGGCATGTACCGTGGGTATGTGAAATCTACGGGAGAAAGCTATATAGGAATTTACAAGGACTAATAATGATACAGGGTTTCGAGAAAATTGCGGTGCTGGGTGCTGGCAC
>JBCDBC010000201.1:0-7394 GCA_039184535.1 Bacteroidota bacterium
CTTCACAAAAAAGCGCTTCCTCCCCAGATATAAACCTATTAGGAATAAGCCAAGGGTGAGGTATCCTCTACTGCCATTGATGAATTGAAAATTCATTTTCGATTGAAAGCCGTAGGTAGCATTCTCCTTGAAAACATCTATGATGCTTCCTTCTGTGATGGCTGTGAAATATTGGTTTTCGGCCTCCCAGTCTATGCTGAATGGTCCATTGTTTTCTGCTGTTGCTGAATCTCCAGGAGCTATGTTCTCATCTGCGGCTGGGCTCTCCTCTGCTGTATTTCCGTCTGAAATAGTAGCTGTTTCTTCAGTAGGAGGATTGGTGTAATAATTATAGGTCCATTTCCCTAATTGGGGCATCCCTGTCATGAGAATCACTATGAATACCCATAGCCATCTATTGGGTACTTTGTAGAAAAGAATAAGAGGGACTCCCAGCATGGCATATATGGTCAATATATCTCCCCGGTAGAATAATCCATGTAGCCACCCGAAACCAAACAGAATCACCAGTCGCCAGAGAAATCGCCACTGAAAGTTTGGGTCTCGTTGCTCTCCTTTTTCCATTTGGATGAAAAAGCTCAAACCGAATAGCATAGAGAAAATAGCGAAGAACTTACCCTGGATCAGGAAGAAAGATATTCCTCTGACTATGTTGTCAATCATTCCTCCTTGTACAAGCTCTTGTTTATCTGGTGGGGTAGGACCTGCAATGTAGAGTTCCCCCATGTGGACGATGACTATCCCAAGTAGGGCAAATCCCCTGAGAGCATCGATGACTTGAATACGGTTTGTCTCCGTCTTCTGGGGAGAAGTGATGGTAGCGTGTGTTGTCATGATTGTGGTTTGGAGTACCCCTAAAGAGTCTATTTTTTCTCGAGGGCTGCATTTGGGTTAGTCCCCAAAGAGATTGGGAAAGGCATCTGATGTACCCGGCAGTTTTCCGAAGTGATGAAACGCACGTTCTGTAGCTACTCTTCCTCTGGCTGTACGTTTAATGAAGCCTTCCATCACCAGATAAGGCTCATAGACCTCTTCTATGGTATCTGGTTCTTCTCCTACAGAGGCAGAAATAGAGTTAAGACCCACCGGACCTCCCTTAAACTTATCTATGATGGTAAGGAGAATCTTATTATCCATATCATCCAGCCCACTTTCATCTACCTCCAGGGCTTCCAGCGTGATTCTGGCTATGTCCATATTGATGTTGCCTTCTCCCTTTACCTGCGCAAAGTCTCTACTCCTCCTGAGGAGTCGGTTAGCTATCCTGGGGGTTCCCCTGCTTCTTCCGGCTATTTCCAGGGCAGCATCTTTTTCGATTGGGACATTCAGTACGCTGGCAGATCTGATCAGGATTTTCTGTAGGGTTTGGGCATCATAGTATTCCAGTCTGGCATTTATCCCAAAGCGTGCCAACATGGGGGAGGTAAGTAGGCCCGCACGGGTTGTAGCTCCTACCAGGGTAAATGGATTCAGGTTAATCTCTATACTTCGGGCATTAGGACCTGTTTCTACCATGATGTCTATTTTGAAGTCTTCCATGGCAGAATAGAGGTATTCCTCTACTACTGGAGAAAGCCTGTGAATCTCATCTATAAAAAGGACATCTCCTTCTTCTAGGTTGGTCAATAAGCCAGCAAGATCTCCTGGTTTTTCCAGAATGGGGCCAGATGTAGTAGTGATTTGGGTTTGGAGTTCGTTAGCGATGATGAAGGAGAGGGTGGTTTTCCCTAGTCCGGGAGGGCCATGTAGCAATACATGATCCAGGGGCTCTCCCCTCATCTTAGCAGCTTCCACGAATACCCTCAGGTTCGCCACCAGCTTACTTTGGCCGGTGAAGTCTTCCAGCCGTTGGGGACGAAGTTTCTGTTCTTCATCACCCGTTTGTGGAAAAGGGTCCAGGTATTCATTTCTCATAGAAGCTCAATTGAATCACTATCCCAAAGATATTTTTCTGAGCATTTTGAGAGAATTCTCAAAGAAACTCATCACAAAATACTTAAAATAAAAACTCCCTCGCCAATAAATTTAGTATTTCTAACTTTATAAGCAAGGGAGTGGAGGATTAAACGCTAACCCCGTATTCTCTCAAGGCATCATTCAGGGACACTTTCTTATCTGTGGAAGCTTTTCGTTTCCCGATGATAAGGGCACAGCTTACGTTGTAGGAGCCTGCAGGAAATTCTTTGGTGTAAGACCCTGGAATTACGACACTTCTTTCAGGTACGTATCCCTTATGTTCTACAGGTTCTGAGCCTGAAACATCAATGATTTTAGAGGAAGCAGTAAGTACGACATTAGCTCCCAGTACGGCTTCCTTACCTACTCTTACCCCCTCCACAACTATGGATCTACTCCCGATGAAGGCATTATCTTCTATGATGACCGGAGCTGCCTGTACAGGTTCTAATACTCCACCTATCCCTACTCCTCCACTTAGGTGTACATTCTTTCCTATTTGTGCGCAAGAACCTACTGTAGCCCAGGTATCTACCATAGTTCCACTATCTACATAAGCGCCTATGTTTACATAAGAAGGCATCATGACCACACCTTTAGCTATGTAAGCACCATATCTGGCGGTAGCGGGAGGCACTACCCTTACGCCCTGTCCTACATAATCAGACTTGAGAGCCATCTTATCATGGTACTCGAATGGGGGAAGGTCTATTTTTTCCATCTTTTGGATAGGGAAGTTCAGAATGACTGCTTTTTTCACCCAGTCATTCACTATCCAGCCATCTTCAGAGGGAGATGCACATCTTAAACGACCTTTATCCAGATCTTCAATGATGGCTTTGATGGTATCCAGGGTCTTGGGATCTTTCAATAAGGATCTGTCTTCCCAGGCGGCTTCTATAATTTCTTGGTAGTTTGACATGTTGATATGATTTGAGCTGCGAAAATACTGGCTAGCTACTTTGATTTCAATCAAAGCACACATTTTCTTTTCTCACATGTGGTGTAATGGAATTACTTTTCCTTGCTGGATTTCAGCTGTGCAGATTCCAGATTGAAAAGATCATTGATAATGTCTATCAAGCCTTCTGGGTCTCCTCTTTTGCAAGCTTCCTTAAGCTGGAGTACCGGAAGCTTTAGTACCTTATTCATCATTCTTTTGGTGAGTTCCTCCATCAGCTGACTTTCTTCGTCTGAAGCTGTCTTCATGAACTTTACCATCTCTTCCTTTCTGATCTGCTCCAGGGCACTTTTAATTTTATGAATAGTGGGAGAAATGGTAAGGCTTTGTCTCCATTCAGAGAAGGAAGAGATTTCTTCAGAAATGATGTTTTTTACATCCGAGATGGCGGCCTGACGCTTAGCCAAGGCTGCTGAAGTTCGAGCATGTATATCATCTATATCGTACACTACTACCTCAGCCAGTTCATCTACCTCTTTTGAAATACTCCTAGGTACGGAGAGATCAATGGCAAATTGACTATGATATTGCGATGGTTGGAAGTGTTCTGTTCCAATGAGTGGAGTAGTACCACTTACGGAAGAAATGATAATATTATGAGAAGCGATAGCAGATGATAATTTTGAGAAAGGAAGTTGAGTGAAATCCAATTCATCCGCCAGATTGATGGCCTTTTCCTCGGTCCTATTGATTAGGGTAACAGTAGCAAACTCTTCTTTATCCAGATTTCGGGCAACATCTGCCCCCATCTCTCCCAAACCTACGACCAAAACTTTAGCTTCCCTAAAAGATTCTCCTAATGAAGAGGCTAATTCAGCCGCAGCATAAGAGACTGAGGCTGCTCCATCTCTAAAAGGGGTCTCTTGTTGAACACGCTTGTTTGTATGAAAGACAGTGTGCATCACTCTATGGAGAAAAGCGCTAGCCATGTCTGCCTCATGGGCCCAACTATAAGCTTGCTTGACCTGACTAGATATTTGTAAATCCCCTAGAATAGAAGAGTGGAGCCCCATGGAAACCTCAAAAAGGTAGGGTATGGCTTCTTGCTCGTCATAGACATCAAAGTAAGCCATAAACCTGTTTGTTTCCAGAATTCCCTTCTCAACACATATACACTTAATGATCTCCCTGCTTAGGTCTTCTTCAGAAGAATAATATACTTCAGTTCGATTACAGGTGGAGAAAACCATAGCCTCACTTAATCCCAGTAAATCTTTGAACTTTCCAAGCAAAGATTTGCATGTGGCTTCAGGTAGATAAATCAATTCTCTAATCTCTACCGGAGCTCGTAAATGTGATAAACTAACCGCTCTGAATTTTACCGTCATCTCAGGACTAATCCTCTTATATAGATTTTTATATATGTATTACTCACAAAATTAAAGAATTGTTTATTTAGAAACATTCAAAATAAGCCTCTGTGAGTCTTTCAGACGCTTTGAGCAGGTTAGCCAAAATTTGTAAAAGTTGCCATTTCTACCTCCATTAGCTTGAGTAGGAAAGAGATTGAATAGTTTACGGATTATTTTATTCGATTATTGGGATTGAATAGTAGAATTCATGCTGGTCAGTTTTCTCTAGCTTTTGAGGAAAAAAATTATATGCCTCTTTTGAATTTTTCATCGTATTTAAGAGTAGAGGGATATGTTTGGCCTTTTATGGGCGTTTTCCTAAACTTCCGTTTTCACGAATCATTGATTTAATTCTATGTTAGATTTACTCAACCTGGAAAGACGATCAGGTACCAGAGTTATCATTTACGCATTGGCTGCTGCCATCATTGGTGGCTCCCTCTTATACTCCAACTTTCTGGCTGAAAGGCTTTCTGAAAAAGAGGCTAAAGCTATTAAAAGGTACACAGATGCAGTAGATTTTGTGGGGAACTTTGATCAGCCCTCTGAAAGTGATGGAAGTGAAGAGGCCCTAATTGCCATTGAAAGTATGCTTGGCTTTATCATTGAGCAACAACTATCACTGGATGAGAGTAGTGAAATTCCACTTGTCCTGGTAGGCGAAACAGATACTTCCTATAACAATCTTAACATAAGTGATGATCCTCAGAAAAAAGCTGTTCAGCTAAAAGAGATCATCAACAGATTTGAAGAATTGCACGATCCCATCAAAGTAGAATATACCCCGGGGAGGTTTCAGACTGTGTATTATGGAGAATCTTTTATCCTAAGTAGACTTCGATGGTTTCCCGTTATTCAGCTGTTGGTAGCGTTCGGTTTTATAGGCGTTGTGTTTGTGGGCTTTATCATCGCAAAACGAAATGAGCAAAACCGGGTATGGGTAGGACTCGCAAAGGAGACCGCTCATCAACTGGGGACACCTGTTTCCAGCCTTATGGCCTGGACTGAACTTTTGAGAATGAAAGCCAGGCCAGGAGACGAGGAAATGATAGAAGAAATAGAAAAGGATGTCCAAAGACTGGAGACCATTACAGAGAGATTCTCTAAAATAGGATCGAAGCCTGAGTTAGTTTCAATCAATCTGGATGCGTTCTTAAACCGCTCTGCGGAATATATCAGTATGCGCATGACCCGTAGAGGGAGCATCAAGGTGAAGGTGGAAAATGACTTACCTACAGATAGTTATTTGCGGGTAAACCCTCAGTTATTTGATTGGGTGATAGAGAATCTCCTAAAAAATGCATTAGACGCCATCCAAACCAAGGAAGGAGAGATTAATATTAAAGCTAGTGGAAGAGGAGGGCAATACCTCATAGATGTCAGTGATACCGGGAAGGGAATTCCCAAAGGTAATTTTAAAAAGGTATTTGAACCGGGTTTTACTACTAAAAAGAGAGGGTGGGGATTAGGGTTGAGTTTAACAAAAAGGATTGTAGAGAATTATCATAAGGGGAGTATATATGTGAAGGCATCTGAATTAGGAAAAGGAACTACCTTCCGAATAGAGCTTCCTATTTAGCATCACTATGTTCCTGGTGTATGGTAAGCAGAAAGTAGCATAGGAAATTATAGGGTTATCTGTAAATTTGCAGGATGGGGAGAATTTTGAGTATAGACTACGGAAAGAAAAGAACAGGTTTGGCTTGGACTGATCCCTTACAAATAATTGCTACTGGAATAGGCAGTATAGACACCCCAAAACTAAAAGAAGAGCTGATCAGTAGAGTGAAAGAAGGGGAGGTAGAAGAAATAGTTTTAGGATTTCCCACGCGTTTAGATGGCAGTGATACGCATGCTACTCAGGCAGTCAAAGACTTCCAAAAGTGGTTGATAAAAAGATTCCCAGGAATGAAAATTCATCTTTGGGATGAAAGGTTCACTTCTAAAATGGCACATCAGACTATGTTAGATGCCGGACTTTCCAGAAAAAAAAGGAAAGATAAACATTTGGTGAACCAGATTAGTGCTACCATAATCTTACAAGAATTTTTAAGCGGAAGATAAAGGATTTAATAATTTACTCACAGATGGTACTACCGATAATTGCATATGGGCATCAGGGCTTGAGAGAAAAGACCCAGGAAATAGGGCCGGATTATCCGGGCTTGGCTACCCTGATAGAAAACATGTTTGAAACTATGTACCATGCACAGGGAGTGGGACTGGCTGCTCCCCAGGTGAATATCCCTATCAGAATGTTTGTGATAGATGGTGAACCTATGGACTCCTCCGCTGAAGATGAAGAGGAAAGCATGCTGGGATTTAAGGGGGTATTCATTAATCCCAAAATGATGGGTGAAACGGGGGAAAAATGGAGTTTTGAAGAAGGATGCTTAAGTATCCCTGACATTCGTGAGCCCATCATGAGAAAAAAAGATATCATCCTCAAGTATTACAATAAGGATTTTGAGGAGAAGATGGAGTCTTTCAGTGGATTGAAGGCCAGAATCATCCAGCACGAGTATGATCATCTAGAAGGAGTACTTTTTACTGATTATCTCTCCCGTATGCGAAAGCAGCTATTAAAAGGAAGATTGGGGAAAATCTCCAAAGGTGATATAGATACACCTTATCCCATGAAATTCCCTGAGAGACAAATAAAAGCCTAGTATGAAAATTTCCCTATAAAAACTTACCCTTTATATTTATAGGAAATAGAGAAGTTGGATTAGGTATAACTTTTAGGGGCTGGAATAGACCAAAAAGTCTATAAACTTCCATTTACGTAAGAATTATCCCAATATTATATAAGGTTTTGAACCCAAAAAAGAAGTGTTAAATCTTGACAATTTCTTTTTGAATCCTTACTTTTGTTAGAATATTAGGTTAGATACATCCTCAAAGTAACGTACTATTATGACGGCAAAGGAACTTCAAGTTAAGATCCAAGACACGAAGTCTTTTCTTAACCGTGAAATCGTCCGTATTAGAACTAACACACCCGGTTGTTCTCTTTCTTTTAGAGAAATAGGAGTTAGAATGGACATGATTCACGAGGCAGAAAGGGTAGGCGTGAGAAATCTTGGAGAGTCTCAAAACAGAAAATTGACCAAGATGATTGAAGA